>CBIMJO010000169.1:0-10792 GCA_966244135.1 uncultured Actinocrispum sp.
AAGGTGGACGTCGCCGGCCGGCGCAGCCTGGCGGCACTGGTCAGTTACGTGCGAGCGACAATCGCGGTGGCCACAGTGGACGCGGTCGGCGCCGGGACCGGGCTGGTCATCCTCGGCGTCCCACTGGCGATTCCCTTGGCCACCTTGGTCTTCCTCGGCGCGTTCATCCCGATCATCGGCGGGATCCTGGCCGGCGGGATCGCCGTGCTGATCGCCCTGGTCGCCAACGGACCGATACCGGCACTCGTGCTGCTGGGCATCGTCGTCGGTGTCCAGCAACTGGAAGCACATGTCCTGCAGCCCCTGCTGCTGGGCCGCGCCGTCAACCTCCACCCGCTCGCGGTGGTACTGGCCATCGCGGTCGGCCTGGTGACAGCCGGTATTCCGGGGGCGCTGCTCGCCGTTCCCCTGCTGGCCGTGCTCAACTCGGGCATCCGATCCCTGCGCGGCGCGGCAGATGACCCGGCCGGCGTCGAAGCCGCGGGAATGACGAACCCGACCGGACAGGAAGTTCCGCGTACGGGCGATCAGGCAGTCCGCCGGCCCTCGGCGTAGCATGAAGGCTGAGCCCCTCACCGAGGAGAGGGGGCGCCCGCTTCGCCGTCCTGCCGGCACCCAACTGTCCTGTTAGGACTCGCGGATCGCCGCCGCGACGATTCGTTCCGCACTGCGGCCCAAGATCGTGCCTTCCCTGAGCGGAGAGCACGCGGAACCGGTGCTCCCGAGCTCACCCCCCGAAGTCTGCCGGGGGCGCCGGTCGGCGAAGGAACGATTCTTCAAGACCCTGGAAAGGCGCAGAAGATGACCGGAGTTCCGCAAGAGCCGGACCTGATCGACCAGCGGTTGCACGTGGCCGCCGGATTTCTCGAGTCCGAGCGCGACTGGGTCATCCGGCGCCTGGCCGCGCTCGGTCCGCGACTGCGGTCGTTCCACGAGGGACAGATCGATCTGGAGATCAGTCTCAAGGACCGCCACGGCGCCGGCCAACGGGTCACGCTGGAATGCCGGATCCACCGCACTCCCGGTATGCACCTGATCGCCACATCGTCCGCGCCGAAGCTCTCGGTGGCGCTCAGCGAAGTGCGCGCCGGTCTGATCCGTCAGATCGACGACGCCAAGACCCGCACCGAACCGCACAGCAACCGCGCGCTTCGGCACCCGCTGCCAACCGAAGGGAACACGCCATGACCGTGCTGTGGGTCGTCATCGGCGGCCTGATCCTGATAGGACTCGCGCTCTCGGTGCGAATCGTCACGCAGTACGAGAAGGGTGTGCTGTTCCGGCTGGGCCGCGTGCGGAAGGTCCGGGAGCCCGGCCTCGCGCTGATCATTCCGGTGATCGACATCCTGCGGCGGGTCTCGCTGCGGATCATCACCATGCCGATCCAGTCCCAGGGCATCATCACCCGCGACAACGTCAGTATCGATGTCTCCGCTGTCGCGTACTACCGCGTGGTCGACGCCGTGAAGTCGGTGGTCGCCATCGAGAACGTCGCCGCGGCCATCAACCAGATCGCCCAGACCACCCTGCGCAAGGTCGTCGGCCGGCACACTCTGGACGAGACCCTCTCCGAGACCGACGCCATCAACATCAGCATCCGCGAGATCCTCGACGTGGCGACGGTGGAATGGGGTGTGGAGGTCACGCTGGTCGAGCTCAAGGACATCCAGCTGCCGGACAGCATGAAACGGGCAATGGCACGGCAGGCCGAGGCGGAGCGGGAGAAGCGGGCCAAGATCATCTCGGCCGAGGGCGAATCGCTGGCCGCCGCGGCGCTGGGCGAGGCCTCGGACACCATGATGGCCCACCCACTGGCCCTGCAACTGCGAAACCTGCAGAGCCTCGTGGAGATCGGCGTCGACAAGAACACCACAGTCGTCTTCCCGGCACCCCTCATGAGCACCATCGGAGAGCTGGGTTCCTTCCTGAGCAGAGAAGCGGCGGCCGCGGCACCCCAGAGTCCGCCCACCCAGAACGTGACGTCCAACGGAATCCCCGCCACCACGTAGGCCCCGGCCGCGGCAGCTCGAGTCCACTAAGGATGCTTTGCGGCCGCGGTCCCCGCCGCCGCCCCGGGCGTCGTCTCACGGCCGGGCGTCAGGGCAATGCTCAGCGCGCGCACCCGGTCGATCAGCATATCGGCTTCTGTTGGGGTGAACAGGCCCCGCTCGGTGGCGCGCAGGATGTCGGCCACACAGCTCTGGTGGACATCGGCAACGCCTTCGAACGGCCTGGCGGGGATCGGTCTGCGACACGCCATCGGAATTCCCTTGGTCGGCTGAACACACGCCAAGGTCCAGGGCACCTGCGCCGACACTACCCCATCGGCCGAACCGGTGCTTGGCAGTGAAGGCGCCGCTACGGCAAACCCGCAGCTGGTGGCGTATCCTGGACAGTGCCGGGAGCATTTCGCACGTGGGCAGTCAAGCCGGCGTCGTCCTGGGTGTAGACCAAATCGGCCGCCCGCGGCCGGAGACGGAGCACTTACATCATGTCGGTCTCACCCACCCAGATCATGCCTGTGCCGCAGACGCGGCAACCACTCCGGCTGCGCCTCAAGCCCGAAGGGTCGACCAGTGGCTATGTCGATGGCGCCTGGTGGCCGCGGTCCCGGGACCTGACAGCGGAACTGCCGGCTCTGGCCGAGGCGCTCACCGTCCGGCTCGGCTCGGTGTGGCGGCTGGTGTACGCCCTCGCCTCATGGGAGACCGCGCCGCGCCGGATCCGGTTCGACGGTCATCCCGTCCGGCTGGAGGGATTCCGGTCCCAGGACGAGGACACCGTCACCGTCGTCTCACTGGACCGAGCGCGCATCCGGCTGCTTGTCATCCCGTCGGCCGCGGACCGGACCGCCGCCGACGACGCGATGATGACGGCATCGGGGCCGGACAATGCCGACAGCCCGACGACCATCCTGGTCGCGGCGGGCATCCGGCCCGGCACACCGGTACCCGCGCCCCGTGAAGACGCCGACAACTCGCAGGATCGCTGGGAGGCCGAAGGCGGGGCCGTCGACACCGGTCACAGCCTGTCAATGTGAGCGCTGACCTGGCATCATTGCCGGTGACAAGACGCTCAGTCCGCTCCAGACCCTGGCGGCCCATCTCCCCTCGTTCGGCCACTGCCGAGGAGGTCGGCCATGGCCACCTGCGAGTCGGCCCACACCACGAAGTCCCCGCTGCCACCGGTCCCGGCATCGGTTCCGAGGCACGTCGGGGTGTCCGATATGACCCGGATCGAGGCGGCGACGCGGGTGTTCCGCCTCTGGGACCACCGGCACGGCGGGGGCGCCTGCTATGACGCCATCGCCGGACACCTGGCCTGGGCCCGGCGCCTGACCGGCGCATCTGCGACAGATCCGGTGACGCACCGGCTGCACGCCGCTGTCGCGGATCTGCACGCGCTGGCCGGGTGGACCGCCTTCGACATCGGCCGGTTCGATCGTGCCCACCACCATCTCGGCGACGCCATGAAGCTGGCCCAGGCGGCCGGCGATGATCTCATGGTGGCCGGCATCGGGTATCGCAGCGGCCGAATCCACTTGCACCGCAATGCTCTCGACATGGCGCTGACGGACTTTCGATCCGGTCGGCGCGCGGCTGAGGCCTGTGCGTCGGCGCCGGCCGCCGCGATCCTGCACGCCAACGAGGCATGGGTGACCGCGAAGATGGGATTGCCCGACGACACACTCACGGCCCTGGGCGCGAGCATGGACGACTTCACCCGATCGGATCCGGCCGGCGCACCGGGCTGGGCGGCTTTCTTCGACACCAACGAACTGCTGGCGATGTCCGGCGTCGTCTACACGGAACTCGGCCAGTCCGTGGATTCGTCCTTCGCGCGTTCGGCCATACCCGTACTGACAGCAGCGGTCGACGGCTACACCCCGGAAACGGCCCGCAGCAAGTCGTTCAGCCTGATCGCGCTCGCAACCAGCCACCTCATCACGCACGACGCGGCCCAAGCCGCCGCCGTGGGCGCACAGGCCATCGACATAGCCCTGACCGTGAAGTCGGCGCGAACCCGAGACCGGTTGCTGTCGCTGAGAAAAGCGGCAGACCGCCGCGGCGGCGCCGGCACGCGCGAACTGTCCGAGCGAATCGCCGGGTTCGCCGCCATGTCACCGGGCTGCGGCTGGGCCGCCACACCGTCGGCACCAACGTGCTTGTCCCGTAACCATTCGCTCTGCACGACGGTATGGCGGTCACCGGACACTGTGGACTGACCAAACCAGGCGTATACTTGAATGGCCGAGGGTATGTCGTGCGCCGGCGCTCAGGCCGGTGCCACCTTGGGAGCACCAAGAAGCCCGGCCCGCATGGCGCGGCTGGAGGCGGGAGCGCCGGGATGATCCCGGACATGCCCAGTGCCAACGTAAACGCGACACTGCGACGCACCGAACGCGAACTGCGGTTGAAGGTGAAACCGAGTACAGCGGCGCGCGGGAGCGTCGATGGGGGCTGGTGGCCGTGGTCCACTGATCCAGCAGCCGAATTCCCCGCGCTGGCCATGGCATTGAGCTCCTGGGTCGGGCCGGCGCGGAACATCGACTACCATCCCGGCGACTGGGGCGCTGCCGAGAGCATGCTGATCGTCGAGGGCTGGACTGTGCGTTTGACAGCGTCGCTTGTGGTGCACGCGCACACGGTGGTGCTCACCGGGTCGAACCTGCGGCGGATCCGGCTGTTGGTGGTGCCGCCCAGCACACCCGGTGGCGTGGCCCGCGCAGTGCTCAGGTCAGTGTCCCGTTCGGACACAGTCGCCACGGTCCAGGACATCCTCGTCAGCAACGGTGTGCCGACCGACGAGCGTCAGCCATATATCTGACAAGATCACGCCAATCCCAGGGGTTCACCCAGCGCCCGATCCCGGCACACCTGAGCCGGCGGTGTTCAGGCTGCCCAGGATGCTCAGCAGCTCGGCGCTGCGGCTGCCTGGCTCGGCGTGGAACACCACCAGCACAAGGTCTTCCGAGCCGTTGACGGTGAACTTGTTCGACTGCAGCTCGAGCTCGCCGACCTCGGGATGACGCAGCAGGCTGACCCGGCCTTGCCGCGGCCGGACCTGATGACGGCTCCACAGGTCGCGGAACCGTTCGCTGCGCACGGAAAGCTCGCCGACCAGCTCGACCAGCCTGGGGTCGTCGACGTCCGGGCCGACGTGCGCGCGCAACGCCGAGACGCCTTCCGCGGTCGCCTCCGCCCAGTCCCGGCGGAGCTCCTTCTCCGCCGGGTCAAGGAAAGCGGCCTTCAGCAGGTTCGTGCCGACGGCGTAGTTCGGCGAGAGCGCGGCGGCGAGGCGATTGACGGCGAGCACGTCGGTGAACTTGTTCTGGATGTACGCGGGGTTGGCCGGCCAGCCGTCGATCAGCTGCAGCAGGCTGACCGGCACAGCCGGTTTCCGGGCCGGTTTGCGGGTTCTGGCCGGGCGTTCTCCGGCCAGGCTGACCAGGTGCGCGGTCTCGGAGGCGTTCAATTTCAGCGCGACCGCGATCGCCTCCAGGACCTGCGCCGACGGGTGCCGGTCGCGGCCCTGCTCCAGGCGCAGGTAGTAGTCCGCGCTGATGCCCGCGAGCAGGGCGACCTCCTCGCGGCGCAGACCGGGGACCCGTCGCAGCCCACCGCCGCGGCGCAGCCCGACGTCCTCGGGCTGGACCTGCTCGCGGCGCGCCCGGAGGAACTCACCGACCGCGTTCTTGCCTTCCACGGGGTTCACGGTAACCGTAGGCCCCGACAGGTGGCTGGTCCTGACAGTCCCAGGAACAGCGGGACGATCCCACCCAGGCTTGGGCGCGCCCACAGTTGGGGCATGAACGACAAGACCTTGACTCTCGCCGACGACCTCACCATCACCCGCATGGGCTACGGCGCCATGCAGCTGGCCGGCCCCGGTGTCTTCGGGCCGCCGAAGGACCGCGACCAGGCCGTCGCCGTGCTGCGCGCCGCGGTCGACGCCGGTATCACGCACATCGACACCGCCGACTTCTACGGACCCGCGGTGGTCAACGAGGTGATCAAGGAGGCGCTGTACCCGTACCCGGAGAACCTGCACATCGTCACCAAGGTGGGTGCCCGGCGCAGCGCGGACGGTGGCTGGGTGCAGTCGCTGGATCCTGAGGACCTCAAGGCCCAGGTCCGGGAGAACCTGCAGCACCTCGGCCTGGAAGCACTCGATGTGGTGAACCTACGGGTCGGTGCCGCTGACGGTGTGTCACACGAGCCGCTGTCCGACCAGTTCGGCGCGCTGGCCGAGCTGCAGAAGGACGGCCTGATCAAGCACCTGGGCCTGAGCGGCGTGTCCGACGCCCTGCTCACCGAGGCCCAGGCGATCGCGCCGGTCGTCACCGTGCAGAACCTGTACAACCTGGCCAACCGGCAGGACGACGCCCTGGTCGACCGGTGCGCGAAGGAGAACATCGCGTTCGCGAGTTTCTTCCCGCTCGGTGGTTTCACGCCGCTGCAGTCCTCGGAGCTGACAGCCGTCGCCAACCGCGTCGGCGCCTCTCCACAGCAGGTCGCGCTGGCGTGGCTGCTGCAGCGGTCGGCCACGACCGTGCTGATCCCGGGCACCTCGTCGCTGGCACACCTGCGGGAGAACATCGCCGCGGCCGACCTGGTCCTGCCCGAGGACGCCATCGCCGAGCTGAACACGCTCTGACCAGTCTGGTGATGGCGCGGCTGCACCGCTAGCGGCCGGAATTGGGTTTGCCTCCGCTGGCAGACTGTGGACCCAACAGGGCTGACCAGCGGAAAGGCCGAACCTCGTGACGATGCAGGAAGCGTTGCTGGCGTTGCAGCGGTACTGGACCGACCGGGGCTGCATGGTCGTGCAGCCGATGAACACCGAGGTCGGAGCCGGTACCGCGAACCCCGCGACGCTGCTGCGGGTGCTGGGCCCGGAGCCTTGGCACGTCGGCTACGTCGAGCCGAGTGTCCGTCCCGACGACGCCCGCTACGGCGAGAACCCCAACCGCCTGCAGACGCACACCCAGTTCCAGGTGATCCTCAAGCCCGACCCGGGCAACCCGCAGGAGCTGTACCTGGGCAGCCTCGAGGCCCTCGGCGTGGACACCCGCGCGCACGACATCCGGTTCGTCGAGGACAACTGGGCCTCTCCCGCGCTCGGCGCGTGGGGCCTGGGCTGGGAGGTCTGGCTGGACGGCCTGGAGATCTCGCAGTTCACCTACTTCCAGCAGGCCGGTGGCCTGGTGCTCGACCCGGTGTCGGTGGAGATCACGTACGGCATCGAGCGGATCATGATGGCGTCGCAGGGTGTCGGCCACTTCAAGGACATCGCCTACGCGGAGGGCATCTCGTACGGCGAGGTGTTCGGCCAGGCCGAGTACGAGCTGAGCCGGTACTACCTGGACGACGCGGACATCGGCCTGAGCCGCGCCCAGTTCGACAACCACGCCGCCGAGGCGGGTCATCTGCTCGGTGCGGGGCTGCCGGTGCCCGCGTACGTGCAGGTGCTCAAGTGCAGCCACGCCTTCAACGTTCTCGACGCCCGCGGCGCGATCAGCACCACAGAGCGGGCCAAGGCGTTCGGCCAGATGCGCACGCTCACCCGGCGCGCCGCTGAGCTGTGGGCCGCTCGGCGCGCGGAGCTGGGGCATCCGCTCGGTGTGGTGGAACCGTTGCCAGCCGCGGAACTGCCGCCACTGCCCATTGTGGACGCTCCAGCGACGCTGCTGTTCGAGATCGGTGTCGAGGAGATGCCGCATGCCGACGTGGCCGCGACCGCAGATTGGTTGCGCGAGACGATGGCAGCCAAGCTCGCGGGCACCAGGCTCGCTCATGGCCCGATCAAGACCTACGCGACTCCGCGGCGGATCATCGCGCTGGTGGCGGATGTTCAGCCGCGCGAACCGGACGCCGAGCGAGTTGTGCGGGGCCCGAAGGTGTCGATCGCGTACGCGGAGGGCGCACCGACCAAGGCCGCGATCGGTTTCGCCAAAGGTCAGGGCGCGGATGTCAGTGACCTGGTCGAGGTTGAGGGCCAGGTCGCGGTTGTGCGCACCGAAGCCGGTCGCGGCGCGGCGGCGGTGTTGAGCGAGCTGCTTGCGCAGACCGTCGCGGAACTGCGGTCGGACAAGAACATGCGGTGGCGGGATCCGGGTCTGTCGTTCAGCCGGCCGGTGCGGTGGTTGGTGGCTTTGCTCGGTGATGTTGAGGTACCGGTGGTTGTCTCGTCACTGCGGAGTGGCCGGACGACGAGGGTGCACCGCACGGCGGCCGAGCCGGAGGTGCCCGTTCCGAGTGCGGACGGCTACCTGGACTTCCTTGCGCAGCACGGGATCGTGGCCGACGTTGAGGAGCGGAAGCGGCTGATCGCCGAGCAGGCCAGGACGCTGGCCGAAGCGGTTGATCTCGGCGGGATCGACGAGGTGGCGAACCTGGTCGAGGAACCGCACGCGATTCTGGGTGAGTTCGCCGAGCAGTACCTGGAGTTGCCAGAACAGATCCTGACCACGGTGATGCGCAAGCACCAGCGGTACTTCCCGGTCCGGAACGAACACGGCCTGCTGCCGTATTTCGTCGCGGTGGCGAACGGTGACTGTGACGAAGACCTTGTGCGGACGGGCAATGAGGCCGTGCTGCGGGCGCGCTACGAGGATGCCGCGTTCTTCTGGCGGGCCGATCTCAAGGTCACTCCGGAACAACATCGCGCGGGCCTGGCCAAGCTCACCTTCGAGGAACGGCTGGGCTCGATGGCCGACCGGGCCGAGCGGATCCGGCGGCTCGCCGGGACCCTGGCCACGAACCTGGACGAGGATGACCAGGCCACCGTCACACGAGCAGGCACGCTGGCAAAGTTCGACCTCGCCTCACAGATGGTGATCGAGCTGTCCAGCCTGGCGGGCACGATGGCGCGGGAGTACGCGTTGCGAGCGGGCGAAACCCCTGAAGTGGCAACGGCATTGGCCGAGATGGAGCAACCGCGCAGCGCGAACGACGCCCTGCCGGTGACGGTGCCGGGCGTGACGATGGCCCTAGCCGACCGGTTCGACCTCATCGCGAGCCTGTTCTCGATCGGCGCGAACCCCACGGGCAGCTCGGACCCGTTCGGTCTCCGGCGGGCGGCCGGTGGCGTGGTGTCGATTCTGCGTGCGACGCCGGTCGTCAGCATCAGCGAAGGCCTGGCGGCCACGGGTTTCACGCAGGATGCCCACGAGTTCATCGTGCGGAGGTACGAGCAGCAGCTCCTCGACGCGGGCCACGACTTCCACCTCGTCCAGGCGGTCCTGCCCCGCGCGGATGTGCCCGCCGACGCCGACGCGACCCTGGCCCAGCTGGAACGGCTGATCCACGAAGGCGACTTCGCCGCCGTGACAACGGCGATCCAGCGAGTCCGGCGAATCGTGCCGCCGGGCACGAGCCCGTCCTACGATCCGGCACACCTGGTCGAACCCGCGGAAATCGCCCTGCACAACGCACTCATGGCGACCGATCTGTCCGCAAAGGACCTCACGGCGTTCGTGAACGCGGCCAAAGGGCTCCCGATTGACGAGTTCTTCGACGCGGTCCTGGTGATGGCCGAGGACGAGCGGCTGCGCAACGCCCGGCTCGGCCTGCTGGCGAGCATCGCGGCGCCCGCCGAGGGAGTGCTGGACTGGGGCTCGCTCAAGCCCGCGGGGTAGGCCACAGCCTCCCCCGAACGGAGGCCGCGGCGTTCCCGGGTGGAATGAAACCGGTCCGCCCGGGGTGCCGTCCAGGTGTCCGAGGGCAGGATTCAGTGCCCTGACAGTTTCCTGCCGGTGAGGGAACCGGCCGGGTCGTGCTGCCGTCCAACTCCGCGCGCGGGCAGAATGCGGTGGCTGGTCGTGGCGGAGGGAGCGGGCGATGGTGGGCGATCCGGAGGCGGAGCTGTCGGCGATCGAGTCGATGGTGACCGACTGGGAGCAGCGCGGGCAGGAACGGCTGGCCCGGGTCAAAGAAGTAACCGATCAGGTGGCCGGGCTGAGTGCTACGGCTACTGAGGGTGCCGTCACGGTCACCGTTGGAGCGAACGGGCTGCCGACGGACATCCGGATCGACGAGTCCGCCAAGGACCGCCCGATGGCCGAGCTGTCCACGTCGATCATGGCCACGCTGCGCAAGGCCCAGGCCCAGATCCCGAAGCTGATGGAAGAGGTCGCCAAGCAGGCGGGCATGGCCGGCGACAGTGTCGTGTCGCACCTGCTCAGCACGGCCGAGCAGTCCTTCCCCGACCCGGAACCCGAACCCGGGCAAGCCGCACCGCCGCGCGCATCGGATGACGAGTACTTCGACGCTATGCAGATGCTGCGGGACGAGGAGGACCGGTGACCGGCGAGAACATGGAAGTCGTGCTCGGCGAGCTGACCACGCACGCCGGGCACCTCGGCGAGCTCGAGAGCCGGCTGGGCACGGCCCTGTCCGCCGCACGGCAGGTCAGCATGGACAACGAGGCCTACGGGGTGCTCGGGCGGCCGTTCGCGTGGATGCTCGACCCGTTCGAGCCGATGGGGACGGACATGATCCAGGCCGCCCAGGACGTCGTCACCAACCACATCGAGAACCTGACCAAGACCGCTCAGGCCTACGGCGGCACGGAGGACGGCAACCGCGCGACCTTTGAAAAGGGCGGCCCACAGTGAGCAACCCGTTAGTAGCGGCCCCGGTCGACTCCACACAGGGCTTCTCGGGCATCCCGATCGCGGAAGACGCCGTTTCCTGCTACCAGGGCCTGTCCTCCGGGAACTGGGTCGAGGGCGGCCTCGGTGCGGTCGCGACGGCCGCGGACATCGCGGACACCGTCGCCAACCCGTTCG
>CBIMJO010000170.1:0-10782 GCA_966244135.1 uncultured Actinocrispum sp.
TGGGCGCAGAAGGGCCCGATCAAGACCGAGTCCCGGATCGACTCGCCCAAGGGCTTCGACACCGTCACCGGCAAGGTCACCGTCGCGGGCACCGCGTGGGCACAGACCAAGGGCATCGCCAAGGTCGAGGTGCGCGCGGACGGCGGCGAGTGGATCGAGGCCCAGCTGGCCGACGAGGTGAACCTGGACACGTGGCGGATGTGGAGGGCCGAGCTGGACCTCAAGCCCGGCGATCACACGGTCGAATGCCGCGCGACGGACCGATCGGGCTACACCCAGACGGACGTTCAGGCCGATCCCGCGCCGGATGGGGCGTCCGGTTGGCACTCCAAGCAGTTCTCGGTGAGATAGCCATTTGGAATACCTAGGGGGATACCTCGTCTTCCCCCATGAACCGGTCGCATGGGGCGGCCGCGGGCTTACGCTCACCAGCACACCGGGTGTCCTCGATCCGCGAGCGACGCCGGTCACCTGCTGCGGAGTGGACATGACGGCCGAGGGTGCCCAGGTGGGCGGAGACTCTGCGCTCCTTCCTGCGACTTTGTGCATTCATTCACAAATGGCTACCGTAAGCACGTCACCCCGGCATTGTCCGGTGGTTCGGCACTCAGTCCGGGTTCGGTGAGGAGTATCAGCGTGGCGGCAGCGCGGGGTCAGCGTGGCGGGGAGCGGGACGTACCGGCCGCCCCGGGCGCGACCGAGGTCACCATGCCCATCCCGCCGGTGGCCGACACCCCGATGCAGCGCGCCCGGGCGATCCCCGAGGCCGCGGTCGCACGGCTGGCCGTCTACCTGCGGGTCCTGTCCGGCATGGCCGAGCAGGGCATCGGCACGCTCTCCTCGGAGGAGCTGGCGGTGGCGGCCGGGGTGAACTCGGCCAAGCTGCGCAAGGACCTCAGCTACATCGGCTCGTACGGCACCCGCGGTGTCGGCTACGAGGTCAGCGTCCTGGTCGACCAGATCGAGCGAATCCTGGGGCTGACCCGTTCACACAGCGTCGCAGTGGTCGGAATCGGTAACCTCGGACATGCCCTCGCCAACTACGGCGGGTTCCCGAGCAGGGGGTTCCCGGTGGCCGCTCTCTTCGACGTCGACCCCGATCTCATCGGGGTGCCCGTCGGCGGCATGCCGGTCAGCCACATCGACGACATCCCCAAGGTCTGCGCGGAGCGGGAGATCTCCATCGGCGTGATCGCCACCCCGCCCGCCGCCGCCCAGGCCGTGTGCGACCGGCTGGTCGCCGGGGGTGTGCACAGCATCGTGAACTTCGCTCCGGTGGTGCTCCAGGTCCCGGACCACGTCGAGGTCCGCAAGGTCGACCTCGCCGTCGAACTGCAGATCCTGTCGTTCCATGTCGCGCGCAGGGCGGACAGCATGAACGTCAACTCCTCGGCGCTGGCCGTGAACGGCAGCAGCGTCGACGGACTGGGGGTCCGATGAGTGTTCTTGCGGTAGGCCTGTCGCATCGGACGGCCGGCGTCGACCTGTTGGAGAAGGTCGCCGTCCCGGCCGAACGGGTGGACAAGGTCCTCAGTGACCTGCTGCAGTGCGCGAACGTCTCCGAGGCGTTGCTGGTCTCGACCTGTAACCGGGTCGAGGTCTACGCCGTCGTCGAGGTGTTCCACGGTGGCCTGGCGGACGTGGTCGAGGTGCTCGCGCGGCACTCCGGCCAGACCACGGCCACGCTGTACGACCACTTGTACGTGCACTACGCGGCCGCGGCCGTCGAGCACCTGTTCACCGTCACCGCGGGCCTGGACTCGATGGTGGTCGGCGAGGCGCAGATCCTCGGCCAGGTCCGGCTCGCGTACAACGCGGCCAAGGAGCAGGGCACGGCCGGCCGGGTCCTGCACGAGCTGACCCAGAAGGCGTTGCGCGTCGGCAAGCGGGCGCACGCCGAGACCGAGCTCGACCAGGCGGGCGGCTCGGTCGTCTCGGAAGCCTTGGCGGACGCGGAAAGCGCGCTCGGCGGGCTGGCCGGGCGGACGGCGCTCGTGGTCGGCGCGGGCTCGATGGGCGGTCTCGCCGTCGCGGCGCTGCGCCGCGCCGGGATCGGCCGGGTCGTGATCGCCAACCGCACCAAGGCGAACGGCGTGCGGCTCGCCGAATCCCTTGCCGAGTACGACATCCCGGCCGAGGCCGTCGGGCTCGACGACCTCGGGGCGCGGATCGGCGCCGCGGACGTTGTCGTGTCCTGCACGGGCGCGGTCGGCGCGGTCGTCCGGCACGAGCACATCGCCGCCCGCACAACGCCATTGGTCATCTGCGACCTCGGTCGGCCCCGGGACGTCGAGCACGGCGTCGGCGAGCTCGCCGATGTCACGGTCGTCGACCTGGAGAGCCTGCAGCGCCGGCTGTCCGACGCGCCGAGCGGCCAGGGTGCCGCGCTGGCCGCGCGGATCGTGCGCGAAGAGGTCCAGGCCTACCTCGCGGCCCAGCGGTCCGCGGAGGTCACCCCGACGGTGACGGCGCTGCGCCGCCGGGCCGCCGAGGTGGTCAACGCCGAGCTGCTGCGGCTCGACTCGAAACTTCCCGGCCTGGACACGACCGTGCGCCAGGAACTGGCCCGCACGGTGAACCGGGTCGTGGACAAGCTGCTGCACACCCCGACCGTCCGGGTGAAGCAGCTGGCCGCCAACCCCGCGGGCGCCGGCTATGCGGACGCGCTGCGCGAGCTGTTCGCGCTCGACCCCGCCAAGCCGGACGTGATCTCGGGCTCCACTGTGGACGGTGAGCGGGAGTGAAGCGCACCATCAGAATCGGCACCCGCGGCAGCGCGCTGGCGCTGGCCCAGACCCAGACCATCGCCGAGCTGCTGGAGCGGTCGGCGGACATCCACACCGAGCTCGTCGTCGTGTCCACTCCCGGTGACCGCTCGGACAAGCCGATCGCCGAGATCGGTGTCGGCGTGTTCACCTCCGCGCTGCGCGACGCGCTCGCGAACGACGAGGTGGACGTCGCCATCCACTCCTACAAGGACTTGCCCACCGCGCCGGACCCCCGGCTCGCGCTCGCGGCCGTGCCGCAGCGCGAGGACCCCAGGGACGCGTTGGTGGCGCGGGACGGGCTGACGCTCGGTGAGCTGCCGCCCGGATCCACCGTAGGCACCGGCTCGCCACGCCGCGCCGCCCAGCTCGAAGCGCTGGGCCTCGGCCTGGAGATCGTCGGCCTGCGGGGCAATGTGGACACTCGTGTCCGCAAGGTCACCGACGGCGTGCTGGATGCCGTCGTGCTGGCCAAGGCGGGCCTGAGCAGGCTCGGCCGCCTCGACGTGATCACCGAGGTGCTCGAGCCGATCCAGATGCTGCCGGCGCCCGCCCAGGGCGCCCTCGCGGTCGAGTGCCGTGTCGACGACGTCGACGTCGAACACCTTCTTCGCTCCATTGTGGACGATCAAGCCACCAGGGCTGCTGTAGCCGCTGAGCGGGCCATGCTGGCCACGCTCGAAGCCGGCTGCAACGCGCCCGTTGGCGCACTGGCCGATGTCGTGGAGGACCTCGACGACGACGGGCGCGTCGTGATGCGCCTGTCGCTGCGCGGGGTCGCCGCGGCGTACGCGAAGGACGACAAGGGCAACCCCGTTGTCGTGGACCTGCTGCGTGCCTCGGCCACTGGTGACCTGACCGCTGCCGAGCAGCTCGGCCGTGACCTGGCCGTTGAACTGCTCGACCTCGGGGCCGGTGTGCTGTCGGCTCCCGAGGGCCGTAGTTGACAAGGGAAGTGCCCCTGAAATGACGACCCCCACTACCCGTCCGCGCAAGGCACCCGGCCGCGTAGCATTCGTGGGTTCAGGTCCCGGTGACGCCGGCCTGCTCACGGTGCGGGCCCGGGAGATGCTCGAGCGCGCCGAGCTCGTGGTGACCGACCCGGACGTGCCGTCCGGCGTGATGGCGTACACGAACTCCGCCGCCGAGGTGCGGCCAGCCGTCGGCGAACCCGCCGACGTGGCCAAGGACCTGGTCAACGAGGCCCGCAACGGCCGCACGGTCGTGCGGCTGGTCGCCGGCGACCCGCTGACCCAGGCGCCGGTCGTGGCCGAGACACAGGCCGTGTCCCGCAGCACGATCGCGTTCGACGTGATCCCCGGCGTGTCCGCCGGGACGGCCGTCCCCGCCTACGCGGGTGTCGCCCTCGGCCCGACGCACACCGAGGTGGACGTGCGCGGGCAGGTCGACTGGGCCGGCCTGGCCGCCGTGCCCGGGCCGCTCGTGCTGCACGCCTCGTCGAGCCACCTGGCCGAGGCCGCCTCCGCGCTGGTCGAGCACGGCCGCGCGCCGCAGACCCCGGTCGCGGTGACCTCGGACGGCACCGGCTCCTCGCAGCGCACCATCGACACCACGCTGGCCTCGCTGTCCGCCGACGCGGGCGAGCTGGTCGGCTCGCTGGTGGTGACCATCGGCAACGAGGTCGCCGGCCGCGCGAAGCTGTCCTGGTGGGAGTCGCGGGCGCTGTAGAAGTCGGCATCGTGCAGGAGAATTACGTCGGTGCTGCTGCCGCGGACCAAGGACCAGGCGCTGGAGATGTCCGAGCGGCTGCGCATCCACGGCGCGATCCCGTCGGAGGTGCCGACCATCTCGGTCGAGCCGCCGCGCTCGCCCGCGCAGATGGAGCGGTCGGTCAAGGGCCTGGTCGACGGGCGCTACCAGTGGGTGGTGTTCACCTCGACCAACGCCGTGCGCGCGGTGTGGGAGAAGTTCTCCGAGTTCGGCCTGGACGCCCGGGCGTTCTCCGGCGTGAAGATCGCCTGTGTGGGCGAGTCGACCGCGGCCCGCGTGCGCGCGTTCGGCATCATCCCCGAGCTGATCCCGTCCGGCGAGCAGTCCAGCGAGGGCCTGCTCGCGGACTTCCCGCCCTACGACGACATCCTCGACCCGGTGGACCGGGTCCTGTTGCCGCGGGCCGACATCGCCACCGAGACGCTGGCGGCCGGCCTGCGCGACCGCGGCTGGGAGATCGACGACGTGACGGCCTACCGGACCGTCCGCGCGGCCCCGCCGCCCGCCGACACCCGCGAGATGATCAAGACAGGCGGCTTCGACGCGGTCTGCTTCACCTCGTCCTCGACGGTCCGCAACCTGGTCGGCATCGCCGGCAAGCCGCACGCCCGCACGCTGGTGGCCTGCATCGGCCCGAAGACCGCGGAGACCGCGCGTGAGTTCGGCCTGCGGGTCGACGTGCAGCCGGAGTTCGCCCAGGTCCCGGCGCTGGTGGACGCGCTCGCCGAGCACGCGGCCCGGCTGCGTGCCGAAGGCGCCCTGCCACCCCCGCGCAAGACCAAGCGTGCCCGTCGCTGACTCCTTCGCGGGTGGGTCCGGCCGGATCCACCCGCGAAGGCCGAGCTGGGAGTACCTGATGTTTCCTCAGCACCGTCCCCGCCGGTTGCGGCGGACCGCCGCGCTGCGGCGGATGGTCAGTGAGACCACGATCCGGCCGGACCAGCTGATCCTGCCGATGTTCGTCAAGGAGGGGCTGACCGAGCCGGTCGCCCTGGCCTCGATGCCCGGCGTGCTGCAGCACAGCCGCGACTCGCTGCGGAAGGCCGCCGTGGAGGCCGTGCAGGCCGGGGTCGGCGGGCTGATGCTGTTCGGCGTGCCCGAGGAGCACGACGCGGCCGGCTCCGGCGCCACCGATCCCGACGGGATCCTCAACGTGGCCCTGCGGGACGTGCGCGCCGAGGTCGGCGACAGCGCGGTGCTGATGTCCGACCTGTGCCTCGACGAGTTCACCGACCACGGCCACTGCGGTGTGCTCGACGCGCACGGCAACGTCGACAACGACGCCACCCTCGACGTGTACGCCGAGATGGCCGTCGCCCAGGCAACGGCCGGGGCGCACGTGCTCGGCCCGAGCGGGATGATGGACGGCCAGGTCGGCGTGGTCCGCGAGGCCCTGGACGCGCATGGCTTCCAGGACACCGGGATCCTGGCGTACTCGGCGAAGTACGCGTCGGCGTTCTACGGCCCGTTCCGCGACGCGGTGGACTCCCAGCTGACCGGCGACCGCAAGAGCTACCAGCAGGACCCCGGCAACATCCGGGAGTCGCTGCGGGAGATCCAGCTCGACCTGGCCGAGGGCGCGGACATGGTCATGGTCAAGCCCGCGCTGCCGTACCTCGACGTGGTCCGCGCCGCCGCCGAGATCTCCGACGTGCCCGTCGCCGCCTACATGGTGTCCGGTGAGTACTCGATGATCGAGGCCGCCGCCGCCAACGGCTGGATCGACCGGCGCCGCTCGGTCATGGAGGCGCTCACCTCGATCCGCCGCGCCGGCGCCGACATCGTGCTCACCTACTGGGCAGTCGAGGTCGCGGGCTGGCTGCGGGAGCGGTGAAGGTACCGTTCAGAGTGTGACCACACCAGGCAAATCGGACGCGGACACCGCGCCCCCGCTGCTGCGGTACGCGTTCTGGACCGCGGCCGCCGGGGTGACCATCGTGCTGATCGGCGCCGCGCTGGCGCTGGCGGCCAAGCAGCAGATGGTGGACTTCCAGCTCAACCGGCCGGACCGCACGCTCACCCCCGACCAGATCCGCCAGGGCGTCAACGTCCAGGTCTGGCTGCTGATCGGCGTCTCGTTCATCATGGGCGGGCTCGCGGTGTTCTTCGCGCGCAAGGTCCGCGACGGCGAGCTCAGGGGCCGGATGCGGATGACCATCGCCGCGGTGCTGCTGGTGCTGTTCCTGTTCTTCTTCGGCAACCTCATCGGCCTGTTCGGCGGCGTGGTCCTGCTGGTGTCGGTCGCGATGGTGTTCGCGCCGAGCGCCACCCGGTTCCTCAAGCCCGAGCTGTAGGAGACCCGGTGACCGAACCGCTGTTCCCGCCCATGCCGCCGGTGAAGCAGGCGCCCAAGGTCAGGCCCCCGGTGCCCAGGGAGGTCAACGCGGCCTTCGGGATCTGGGTGCTCAGCACGATTCTCGCGTCGGTGCTGCAGCTGCTGGACCTGACCGCGTTCGTCGACGCGTACCTCAAACAGGTCGCGGGCACCCCGCAGGCGGACGTGATGAGCGCGGGCACCATCAAGGGCGTCTACGTCGTCATGGTCATCGGTGTGGGCCTGCTGATGCTGCTGTTCGCCTGGAAGATGCGGTCCGGGCGGAACTGGGCGCGAATAGTGCTCGCGATCCTGGCCGTGGTCAGCCTGATGATGCAGGCGGCCGCAGTGGGTCTCAGCAGCGTGCTCGGTGTGGTCGGCGTGCTGATCACCGCTTCGGCGCTGGTGTTCATGTTCGTGCCCGCCTCGAACGCCTACTTCGCACTGTTCCGCCGCCCCCGCCCGTGAACGACGTGCTGTACGCCGAGCCCGGCTCCTCCTGGTGGCCGGTGCTGTGGGGACCGATCTTCGCGATCGTCGGCGCGGTGGTGGAGTGGACGACCGGGCCGGTGCACACCCTGGCGTGGGTGCTCGTGGCGTTCGGGTTCGCCGGTGCCGCGGCGATCTGGGTGTACGGCAGGCGAAATGTGTGCTCGGTGCAGCTGACCCGGCAGACGTTGCGGCAGGGGCGGGAAACCCTTGACGTGGACAAGATCGCGGCCGCGGACGAGGAGGTCGGCACGCCGGTGGCCGCGCGGGTGCTGGGCGGCGGCTGGGCGGTGCCGCGGAAGTTCGAGGGCGTCCCGGTGCGGCTGACCGACGGCAGCACCGTCGTCGCCTGGGCACGTGATGGCGAAGCGTTACGAACCGCCCTGCGCGAGCTCGTCGAGTCGTGAGAAGCTGCTGACGTGACCGCCGAAGCCGATCTGGCCGCCCCGGAATCCCCCGTCCGCGGCGGGCTGAACCAGCCCCGCCGGGCGATCGTGGGCGCGGCAGAGGTCGTGCTCGCCGGCGCGTTGGTGTGGCTCGGGTTCTGGCTGTGGTCCAAGTCCGGGGTGACGGTCACGCAGGCGTTCGACGACGGCCGGCCGCCGTATGTATCGCATCGTCTGTACGGGCACTGGATGGCGTTGTCCATCTTGTCCGGAACAGTCGCCGGGATCCTTTTGACCGACGCCATCCGGCAGTTCATCCTCGCTGTTCAGGCGCGTCCGGGCGGGAAAGGCCGCAGGCGTAAATAGCTCCCAGGGAACTCCCAGTTTGTTCCCAGCCCATCGGCACCTGGCGGCTAGAGCATTGCCGCCATGAGACGCGGACGCCGTGCTTGGTTGATCAATGGTGCGCTGGTGGTGGTGCTGCTCGCCGCCGGTTGGGGTGCCTACACGTTGCTGTGGCCCAGTTCCAGCTCGAACGGGACGGCGAGCAACACCAGGACGGCGGCGGTCCAGCGCGGCACGGTCATCGACACCGTCTCCGCCGCGGCGACCGTGCAGAGCAACTACACGGCCAGCGCCGACTTCGCCACCAGCGGCACGATCACCCAGATCAACGTCAAGGTCGGCGACACGGTCACCAAAGGCCAGCCGCTGGCCAGGCTGGACGACTCGCAGGCGCGCCTGCAGCTGGCCGCCGCCAAGTCCAGCCTCGCGGCCGCCAAGGACAACCTGGCCACCGCTGAGGCCAACGCCGCGACCACGACCACGGCGAACCAGCCCAGCGGCGGCGGTGGCGGCCAGAACTCCGCGCAGAGCGTCAAACAGCTCCAGGCACAGGTGGACCAGGGCAACGTCAGCGTCGACCAGGCGCAGCAGGCGCTGAACAACACCACCCTCGTCGCGCCCGGCGATGGCACGGTGACCGCGATCAACGGGAACGTCGGCGGGCGCGCCGGGTCGTCCTCGGGATCGTCCGGCGGATCCGGGGCTTCCGGCGGCAGCGGTTCCTCGGGGGCGTCCGGTGCGTCCAGCGGCTCCTCGTCCACCACGTCCGGGTTCATCGTGATCACGAACCTGACCGCGTTGCAGGTCAAGGCGAACCTGGCGGAGATCGACATCGCCAAGGTCAAGGCCGGGCAGGACGCGACGGTCACGTTGAACGCGATGCCGGACCAGCCGCAGCCCGCGAAGGTCGCTTCCATCGACCTCACGCCGACCAGCGGCAGCAACAACGTCGTCAGCTACGGCGTGACGCTGACCCTGAGCACCCCGCCGCAGCAGCTTCGGCCCGGGCAGTCCGCGAGCGTCAGCATCACCGTGGCGCGGGCGGATGACGCCCTCACCATCCCGTCGGCCGCGATGCAGACCGTGGGCACGACGCACACCGTGACCGTGCAGGTGAACGGCGTGGACTCGCGGCGGGAGATCGAGATCGGCGTGCGCAGCGAGTCGCTCGTGCAGGTCGTGTCCGGTCTCAACGAGGGCGACCAGGTCGTCCTGGCCACGACCACGCCCGCCACCGGCACGAACGGCACCGGGCGCACTGGGACCGGCGGGTTCGGTGGTGGTGGCGGCGGATTCGGCGGCGGTGGCGGTGGCTTCGGTGGAGCCGGTGGCGGTGGCGGCGCTCGTGTCCCGGCCCCGGCCGGTGGCGGCGGTGGCGGGACCGGGCGATGAGCACGATCCCGATGACGCCCGTCGGCACGCCGGTCATCGAGGTGACCACGCTGCGAAAGACTTACGGCAGCGGGGAAACGGCCGTGCACGCGTTGCGGGGCGTCGACCTGACCGTGTGGCCGGGCGAGTACCTGGCGATCATGGGGCACTCCGGGTCCGGCAAGTCGACGCTGCTGAACGTGCTGGGCTGCTTGGACGTGCCCACCTCGGGAATGTACAAACTGGACGGGATCAGCGTGGGTTCACTGAACGAGCGGCAGCTGTCGCTGGTGCGCAACCGCAAGATCGGCTTCGTGTTCCAGTCGTTCAACCTCGTGCCGCGGACCACGGCTCTGTCCAATGTGGAGCTTCCGTTGATCTACGCGGGCCTGGGGCGCAAGGACCGCAGGCAGCGGGCGATGGCAGCGCTGGAGATGGTCGGGCTGACCGACCGCGCCGGGCACAAGCCGAACGAGCTGTCCGGTGGCCAGCAGCAGCGCGTGGCCTTGGCGCGGGCATTGGTGACCGGTCCGGCGATGGTCCTGGCCGACGAGCCGACCGGAAACCTGGACAGCGAAAGCACCGCTGAGGTGCTGGCCGTGTTCGACCGGCTCAACCGCAGCGGGCGCACGATCGTGATGATCACGCACGAGGATCACGTGGCCAGTCACGCGGCCCGGACGGTGCGCGTGTCCGACGGTCAGATCGTCGAGGACACCGCGCAGTGGCGGACCACGGGGGTGCTCGCGTGAACTTCATCGAGATCCTGCGGTTCGCGATCCGCGGGCTGACCGCGAACAAGCTGCGTTCCGCTTTGACGACACTGGGTCTGATGATCGGTGTGGCCGCGGTGATCCTGCTGGTCGCCGTGGGCAGCGGGGCGTCGGCCGCGATCGAGCAGAGCATCGCCGGTCTGGGTACGAACGTGCTGACCGTTTCCCGTGCGGGCGGTCAGGGTGCGACCTCGCGGCCGTTGACGGTTCAGGACGCGCAGGCCTTGGTGGATCCCCGGGGCGCGCCGGACGTGAAGGCGTCGTCGCCGGTTGTGTCCACTTCGGTCACCGCGGTGTATGGCGGGACGTCGTATGACATCCCGCAGCTGATCGGGACCTATCCGGAGTACTTCACGACCTCGAACAGCGTCGTGGCCAACGGGACCTCGTTCACCGCCGACGATGTTTCCAACGGGCGCAAGGTGATGGTGATCGGCGCGACCGTCGCACAGGAGCTGTTCCCCGACCAGGACCCGGTCGGCAAGCAGGTGCTGGCCAACAGCAGTCAGTTCACTGTGGTCGGTGTGCTGGAGTCGAAAGGCTCCTCCGGCCTGAACAACGCCGACGACACCGCGATCGCGCCGCTGACCGCCGTGCAGAACTCGTTG
>CBIMJO010000171.1:0-10753 GCA_966244135.1 uncultured Actinocrispum sp.
TGGGGTGGCCGGTCCGGATCCCCAGGACGGCGTCCGGCCTGGCACCGTCCACATCGGCATCGCCGGGACCGGCCTTGACGTGGCGACAATCACTTTCCCCGGAGACCGGCACGCGGTGCGGGCCGCGGCCGTGCGTGCCGCGGTTGACCTGCTGCTGGAACACCTCGGCGCACCCTGACGGGGGAACAACCGACCACGCTGAGTCGTTCGCCCTTGGCGGACGGGCCGTGAAGTCGATGCGTGATGTCACCGGCTCTCGGTAACGTTGACTCCACGGGCCCGCCGGTGAAGGGAGGCGCGATGACTGTGCTGTTGCGTGAGGCGATCGGTGATCGGCTGCGCCATGCCCGCACGATCCAGCGCCGGACACTGCGCGAGGTGTCTCGTACCGCGCGGGTGAGTCTGGGTTATCTGTCAGAGGTGGAGCGCGGGCAGAAGGAGGCCTCCAGCGAGCTGCTGGCCGCCATCTGCGACGCGCTGGAGCTGCCGCTGCCGGAGCTGCTGTACAACGTCGCCAACGACATGACCGGGCTGGACCCCAGCGAGCTGCTGGAGGCCCCGGCCGGCGAGTTCGGCAAGGCCGCCAAGGTCACCGAGCAGCCGGCTCCCACGCCGGCGACCGGCGACGAGGCGGCGATGTCGGCGGCGGGCCTGGACGGCGGCCGGGCCCAGAAGGACCTCAGTGGCCTCACTCCGCAGGAGCTCAACGGCATCGCGCCGGAGGAGCTCAGCCTGGACGTGGTCGGCGACACGCTGTCCGACCTGCGGATCCAGCCCGCGCTGTCGCATCGGATCGGGCCGGAGATCGCCCGGGCGCGGGTGTTCGCCGCATAACGGATCACCAACAAGCGAGAAAGCCGGCCGGGTGTGTGTACCGGCCGGCTTCGCGCATGTGGGCGGCCTCGTGCTGACCGAATCGTTACCCGGGCCCGCGGTGTAGGTTCGACATGGGGGCATGCTGGGGTCAGCCTGCCTGGCCTGGGTCAGGGTCTTTCCTGATTTACCCCTGGGCCCGGTGGAACCACAATCGTGCACCTGACACGATGGAACCTGGACAGGTACCGGGTCGTTGCCTGTGGGCAGCCGTAGCACGCAAGAAGGCAGGCGGAGGAGATGGCCAACCCTTTTGTGAAGTTCTGGAAGTACCTCATGGCGTCGTTCTCGTCCAAGATCGACGAGCACGCTGACCCGAAGGTACAGATCCAGCAGGCCATCGAGGAGGCTCAGCGTCAGCACCAGGCCCTCTCGCAGCAGGCCGCAGCCGTGATCGGCAACCAGCGCCAGCTGGAGATGAAGCTCAACCGGCAGCTGGGCGACGTGGAGAAGCTGCAGGCCTCCGCGCGCCAGGCGCTGGTGCTGGCCGACGAGGCCCGCGGCAAGGGCGACGACGCCAAGGCCACCCAGTTCGAGCAGGCCGCGCAGTCCTTCGCCACCCAGCTCGTCACCGCCGAGCAGGGCATCGAGGACCTCAAGACGCTGCACGACCAGGCCCTGCAGGCGGCCGGTCAGGCCAAGCAGGCGGTCGAGCGCAACGCGATGGTGCTGCAGCAGAAGCTCGCCGAGCGCACCAAGCTGCTCAGCCAGCTGGAGCAGGCCAAGATGCAGGAGCAGGTGTCCAAGTCGCTCAACCAGATGAGCGAGCTGGCCGCCCCCGGCAACACGCCGTCGCTCGACGAGGTCCGCGACAAGATCGAGAAGCGGTACACCACCGCGCTCGGGTCGGCGGAGCTGGCGCAGAACTCGGTCCAGGGCCGGATGATGGAAGTCCAGATGTCCACCACCGAGCTGGCCGGCCAGTCGCGTCTCGAGCAGATCCGCGCCTCGATGTCGGGCGGCGCCAAGCAGGTCGGCGGCTCCACCGCGGCCAGCGCCCCGACGGCCAACATCCAGGCCGAGATCCAGCAGCGGGTGGCCCAGGAACAGCGGGCCAATCCCCAGAGCAACGGCTGACGTCTGAGCTGAGGGGGACGTGGTGGTGGACCGGCCGCGCAGAGCGGAGTTCGCGGAGTTACGTGAGCTGGTCGAGCGGCAGTTGCGCGGCCCGATCGCCGACCACGTCCGCACTCAGATCACCCAGGCCACCAACCGGCTCGGCCGCTGGAACTCCCCGGCGGCCAAGCTGGAACGGCGCAGGCGGCGGCTCGCCGCCCTGATGTGGCTGTTCCTGTTCGTCGGCATGATCATCGCCGTGGTGGCGGCCGTGGGTATCGCGGGCGCCGCCGGGCTGGGCGATGTCATGCTCGGCGGGGTCACGGCGGTCCTGGCGCTCGCCGCGTTCACCGTCTCCGGCCGGGCGGGCCTGCGGCTGCGGGCCCTCAACCGGACCGCGTTGCCCGCCGCCGAACCCGCCGTCGCCGCGCTGCCGAACCGGTCCTCCCAGGCCAGGGAGCCGATGGAGCGCCTGCAGGACGCCGAGCGGGTACTCGCCGACCTCCTCCGCCAGCTGGGCTCCCCACGCAGCAACGTCCCCAAGGACACCGTGGAGCACGCCCGCGCGACCGGCGCCGAGGCCGCCGGTGCGTTGCGCGAGGTCGCCGCCCAGCTCCAGTCGGTCGAACAGGCCCGGGACATCGCCCCTGCGCACGAACGCGCCCCGCTCGCCGACGGCGTCCGCCGCCTGCGGGAACAGCTCGACCAGGGCCTCGACGGCTACGGCAGCCTGATCGCCGCCGCGGGCCGGCTGGTCGCCGCGAGCTCGACGGGCGGACCGGACAAACAAGCCCTCACCGACGCCTCCGACCGCCTCCACGGCCTCGCCGTCGCCCTCCGCGAACTCTTCCCCGAACGCGGCTGAACTCTGCCGACGGTCTTTCGACCCACGCCCCTTAGGGCAAACGTGTGATAACAGTTATGTCACGCGGGACTGCTGAGCGGGTGGCATGGCACTATGCCCTGCGAGGTTCGGCAGGGAAGGGCTCCACAGTGATGCTTTGGTCGGTACACGGCGATGGTCGCCGCGTCGCCGACGGCGAGCTCATCGGGTCCCGGGAACGGCTCAGCTGGCCGGTGATGATCGGGTTCGGCGCCCAGCACGCCGCCGTGATGATCTCCGCGACCCTCCTGGTGCCGATGGCCGTGGGCCTCCCACCTGCGACGACGCTGCTGTTCACCGGGATCGGCACGCTGGTGCTGCTGCTGGTCACCCGCAACCGGGTGCCCGGCTACCTCGGCTCCTCCTTCGCGTTCATGACCCCGCTGGCGATGGCCAAGGAGCACGGGATCGCCGCCCAGCTCGGCGCGGTGCTGGTGGCCGGCGGCATCCTGATCGTGTTCGGCATCGCGGTGAAGGCGCTGGGTGTGCGGCTGCTCGAGTCGGTGCTGCCGCCGATCGTGACCGGCGGGCTGGTCCTGCTGGTCGGGTTGAGCATGGCGCCCTACGCGACCGATCCATTCGCCAGCCAGCCTGGCATCGCCGCGGTCACCCTAGGGGTGATCCTGCTCTGCCTGGTGCTGTCCAAAGGCATGCTGACCAGGCTGTCCATCCTGCTCGGGGTGGGCGTCGGCTGGCTGTTCGCGATCATCAGCGGGCGGATCGAGGACGCCAAGATCGACGCCCTGGTCGACGCGCCGTGGGTGGGCCTGCCGGACATGCAGGCGCCCGAGCTGCTGCCCAGCGTGATGGTGCTGTCCGTGCCGGTCGTGCTGGTGCTGGTGGCGGAAATGGTCGCGCACGTGAAGGCGATCGCGGCGGTCAGCGGCGAGGACCTCGACCCGAACATCGGCGACGCGCTGATCGCCAACGGCATCTCCACCGCGCTGGCAGGCGCGTCGGGTGGCGTCGGCACGACGGCATACCCCGGCAACACCGGACTGATGGTGGGCACCAAGGTGCTGTCCACGGCCGCCTGCGCGATGGCAGCCGTGCTGGCAATCCTGCTCGCGTTCGTGCCGAAGGTGACCGCGCTGATCAACACCATGCCGCCCGGCGTGGTCGGCGGGATGAGCCTGGCGATGTTCGGCCTGATCGCGATGATGGGCGTGCGGATCTGGACCGAGGCCAAGGTGGACCTGACCGATCCGGTGACCCTGCTGGTCGGCGGCATCGCCGTGGTGGCCGCGGTGGGCGACCTCACCGTCTCAGTATGGGGACTGGAGCTGCACGGCGTGGCCTGGGGATCCATGCTTGTGGTCGTGCTGTACCCGGTGGTGCGGCGGCTCCGGGCACGTCGCGGAAAAATCACCTGAAAGGCGGCTGGGCACCCATAAAGCCTAGTGATTAGGCCGAACATCGCACTCACGGTGATCGTCTCGATGATCTGGGGCAGCAGCCGGGGAGAGACGTTCCAACGGTCGGGTCGCTAGACTTCAGCGGTTCATCGATGCTTCATCGGCTGGTTGTTTTCGCAGGTAGAGCGTTTGCTGGACGGAAAATGGAGGGTGGTCGCACCATGGTGTCAGTCCCCGCGTTCCCCTCCGGCAGACCGCTGACGCGGGCCGACCTGGAGTCGATGCCTGATGACGGGCACCGTTTCGAGTTGGTCGACGGGGTGCTCGTCATGAGTCCCTCGCCGCGCCCACTCCACCAGCGCGCCGTGGCCAGGCTGCTCGCGGCGCTGACCGCCCAGTGTCCCACCGACCTAGAGGTTCTCCCGGCACCCGTCGACGTCATCCTGGCCGACGACACCGTGCTGATCCCTGATGTGATCGTCGGCCGCCGCGCGAACTTCACGCGCAGCGGCCTCGCCGGGCCGCCGGTGCTGGCCGTCGAGGTGCACTCGCCGAGCACGCGCCTGGTGGACCTGGAGCTCAAACGGGCCAGGCTGCAGGAGGCCGGCTGCCCGCACTACTGGCTCGTCGACCCGGACATCCCGACGCTGCGGTGCCTGGCGTTGCGCGACGGCCGCTATGTGGAGACCCATTCGCTGGCCGGCGAGGAGTTCGCCGAGCTGGCCGAACCGTACCCGGTCCGGCTCAGTCCCGACGGCCTGGTGAATCCCTACGGTATCGACTGATCCGCCGGACCAGACCCGGTCCGCGGTAGATGAACCCCGTGTAGATCTGGACAAGTGACGCGCCGGCGTCGAACATCCGCGCCGCGTCGGCCACGTCCAGGATCCCGCCCACGCCGATGACCGGCAGCGAGGTGTGCTTGTGCACGAACGAGACCACCTCGAGAGCACGCTGGGTGAGCGGCCGCCCGCTCAGGCCGCCCGCCTCCGCCGCCAGGTGCTGGTCGGCGGGCGCCAGACCGTCGCGGTTCAACGTCGTGTTCGTGGCGATGACGCCGCTGATCCCGTGCTCCTCGCAGACCTCCAGGACCTCGCCGACGGCGTCGTCGGACAGGTCCGGCGCGATCTTGACCAGCAGCGGCCGCGGCCGGCCGCGGTCCTTCTCGGCCATCGCCCGGCATTCCAGGGTCAGCTCGGCCAGCAGCTCGGACAGCGCCTTGCGGTCCTGCAGGCCGCGCAGGCCAGGGGTGTTGGGGGAGCTGACGTTGATGGCGAAGTAGTCGCCGTAGGGGTAGAGCGTGCGCAGGGAGGTGCGGTAGTCGTCGACGGCCTCCTCGACCGGGACGACCTTGGACTTGCCCAGGCTGATGCCCAGCGGGACGGTGCGCCGGTGGGTGGCCAGGCGGGCGGCCAGCGCCTCGGCACCGGCGTTGTTGAAGCCCATCCGGTTGATCACGGCCTCGCTGCCGACCAGCCGGAACAGCCGCGGCTTGGGGTTCCCGGGCTGCGGCAGGGCGGTGACCGTGCCCACCTCGACGAAGCCGAAGCCCAGCGCGGGCCAGGCGTTGAGCGCGGTGCCGTCCTTGTCCATGCCCGCGGCCAGGCCGACCGGGTTGGGGAAGCGGAGGCCGAACACCTCGACGGGCGCGTCGACGCTGAAGTACCGGCGGACGGGTGCGAGCAGCGGGCCTGCCTTGGCGAGGATCGCGGTGGTCCGGTGGTGGGCCACCTCGGCATCACCGCCGCCGAACCGGAAAAGGCCACGTCGAATCAGCTCGTACACGCCCACCATGCTGCCTTGCGCCGGAGACAGAACAACCCCCGGGGTGACTCCTCGTGTCGATGACACGAGGTCCAGGAAGCGGACTACTCCTGGAAACCCCGGGGGCCGGTGACTGCTGTGGATTCGCCGACCACCGCCCGCGTCACGGCAGTGCTGTGCATTGTCTGAACTGCGCGCACTGTCATCCCGTGTTCGAGGGCCGGCAAAAGACCAGTGGTGGTCCTAGCGGACAGCCACCTCACGTGTCCTGTTGGTATACAACTTTGGACCACCTCCTTTCTCGTGTAAGACCAACCTATGTGATCTCCGGAGGGGTCGCCAACGAATTTCGCCGTTGGCATACAGGGCAGAACCAGGTCTTGCGGACCTCCAGCCCGGCGCCCTGGTCGGCCACCCGGATCCGGCCGCCGCACTTGTGGCAGGCGCGCTGGTCGTAGACCCAGGTGCCGCGCCGGTGCAGGCCGGTCGTGTTGCGCACGGGGCTGGTGGCGTTGCGGTTGAGCAGTTCGTGGGCCAGGTCGACGGCCCGCCGAGTGTCCACTTCGGACACTTTGGCCCACGGGGAGACGCCGAGCAGGAAGCAGACCTCGGACTTGTAGACGTTGCCGACCCCGGCCATCACGGTCTGGTCCAGCAGTGCGACGCCTATCTCGCGGTCGGGCTGGGCGGCGAGGGTCCGCGCGGCCTGCTCCGGATCCCAGTTGCCGCCGAGCAGGTCCGGGCCCAGGTGCGCGATCCGCGCGTCCTCGTCCTTGGTGCGCAGGAGTTCCATGTCGTGCAGGCGGATGCCGATGGCCTCGTAGTCGTCGTTGGCGAGCACCACACGGACGTGGTGACCGGCCGTGGGCCAGCGCTGTCCCGGCTTGATGATCCGCCAGGACCCGTCCATCTTCAGGTGGTTGTGCAGGCTCAGGTCCTTGTCGAACCGCACGAAGATGTGCTTGCCGTAGGTGCGGACGCCCTCGACCGTCCTTTGTGCAAGGTCGACTGTGGACAGTCGCGGATGGCGCAGATCGCCGCGGCGCAGGAGCTTCCCGGCCAGCGCCTGGGCGAGCCGCAGGCCGGTGAGGTGGACCGTGTCGCCCTCGGGCATCAGGTGTTCGCGGCCTCGTCGTCGTCGCTCTCCGGCCAGGCGAACTCGTGGTGCCGCCCGCGCCGGCCGGACCTGAGCACCCGGGCCAGGATCAGGTTGAACGCCAGCGCGACCTCGCGGGCGCCGGGCGTGCCCCACTGGTGGATCGGCATGCAGGCGCCCTGCGCCTGCTGGACCGCGAGCCGGTCGGGCAGCGCCACCGGCATCACCAGGGAACCGAAGTGCTCGCGCAGTTCCTGGATCCGGAACTGGTGTTCGTAGGACCGTGGCCGCACGCGGTTCACCACGACCCCCAGGGTCTGCAGGTCCGCGTTGTACTGCTCGCGGGTCTCGGCGATGGCGTCGAACGCCCGCTGCGCACCGGACACCGCGTACAGCGTCGGCTCGGTGACCAGCAGCGCGCCGCCCGCGGCGACCAGCGCCGAACGTGTCAGCCGTCCGAGTGAAGGCGGGCAGTCCAGCAGGACCAGCTCGTAGGGGAGGTCGCCCTCCTCGATGAAGTGGTTGACCTCCTGGAGGGCGCGGCCGAGGTTGCCGAGCCTGCGGGCGCCGGGGTTCGGATGGTTGAGCTCCTCGACGTCCTCGGAGCCCACCAGAATATCCACCCCCTCACCCCAGGAACTCGTCGTGATCGCCGCGCGGACCACGGGGAGCCGCGGGCTCTCCAGCACGTTCGCCAGGGTCGTACCGGTCTCCTCCGGATCCAGCGTCGCGGTCGCGTTGCACTGCGGGTCCAGGTCGACCACCAGGGTCCGCGCGCCACGCCGCAACGCCGCCGAAGCCAGGCCGAGCACCACCGTCGTCTTGCCGACACCACCCTTGAGACTGAGCACTGCGACCGTCTGCACCCCGAGAGCGTACGGTCTTCAGCCAAACCCCGTCTCGGGTGCCGACCACCTGCCGCATTAGCATTTTTCGCATGAGACCGGATGCCGTTCGCCGCGTGCTGAACGCCGAGTTGGCCGCTGTGCGCGAGCGTGGAGTGCCTCGTGTGCTCGACGTGGGCGGCGGCAGCGGGGTGTGGGCCGTGCCCCTCGCCGCGTCGGGATGCTTGGTGACCGTGGTCGACCCCAGCCCGAACGCGTTGGCCACGTTGCACCGGCGTGCCCAGGATGCCGGGGTGCTCGACAAGATCACCGCCATCCAGGGTGACAGCGACGCCCTCGCCTCGCTCGTGCCTGCCGGGTCTGCTGACATCGTGCTGGGGCACGGGGTGTTGGAGGTCGTCGACGACCCTAAGACGACTGTGGCTGCCATGGCTGAGGCCGTGGCGCCGGGTGGGGTCGTGTCGGTGCTCGTCGCGAACCGCTTCGCCGCCGTGCTGCACCGGGCCGTCAGCGGGCGGCTCGTCGACGCGCGCCGGCTGTTGGACGACCCCGCGGGGCAGCTCGTGGAGGAGTCGCTGACGCGCAGGTTCGACGTGGCCGGGTTGACCCAGCTGCTTGTCGAGGGCGGGTTGGCGGTCGAGCTGGTGCAAGGGCACGGCGTGGTCGCCGATCTCGTGCCCGGGTCGGTTCTGGAGGGCAATCCGGGGGCGGCGGACGCCCTGGCTCAGCTGGAGCTGGCGGCCGCGACGCTGTCACCGTTGCGGGACATCGCGGCTAGATTGCACGCGCTAGGACGTAAACGAGCCCCAGCAGACCAGTGACGACGGTCATCACTGTTGCTATCAGTGCCAGCCCACCGCCGGGTAGTGGCGTGCCTTTGTTAAGCCTGTCGTCAGACGTGCGGTAGCGACGCCACGCGAACCACCCCGCGGCCACACCCAGGCCTGTTATGACTGCTAGCAGTACTAGGGCCAGCTCCAGGCTGTAGTGAGCCGCAAAGCGGAACGCGATGAGCGCGACGACTACTAGGGACGCCGACGTTCTGATCCAGGCGAGGGCGGTCCGTTCGACCTGCAGGCCGTGGTCCCAGGGTTGACGGTTCATCGCAGTACCAGCGCGACGGCCAGTACCCCAGTGACCGCGAGCCCGACGCCGAGGACGGCGGCCATCCAGGGCGACGGCAGTGGCTGTCCGGTGCGTAAGGCCCGTTCGCACGCGATCCAGTGCTGAAGTGCGCTGATGCTGCAGACAATGCCGGTGACCAGCAGGGCCACGGCGACCACGAGCTTGAGGACACGGTCGTCCGGTCCGAGGGCGGCGAACCCGACGCCGCCGGCCATCAGCGCCAGCGAGGTCCGCAGCCAGGCGAGGAAGGTGCGTTCGTTGGCGAGGGTGAACCGCGGGTCCGGCTCGTCACCGACTGAATACACGCTCCTCGGCCACCGGTTCACGCGCAGACGGTAACCCGGAACTGTCGGTGGGGTGGTCTAGCGTGCCTTCTCGTGGGACGCAGCGGGGATCTGCCACGAGGTCTGGTGGATCGGTATCGAGCTCGGGACGGGCAGTGGCCGGACGACACCGGCTGCCCGATCCTGCATGTCGACATGGACGCCTTCTACGCGTCCGTGGAGATCAGGGAACGCCCCGAGTTGCGGGACCGGCCGGTGGTGGTGGGCGGGATCGGCAACCGCGGGGTCGTCTCGTCGGCGAACTACATCGCGCGCAAGTTCGGGGTGCGCTCGGCGATGCCGACCTCCCGGGCGCGGCGGCTGTGCCCGGACGCGGTGTTCGTGCCGCCGACGTTCGGGCTCTACCAGGAGATCTCCCAGGGCGTGATGGGGATCTTCCGGGAGATCACCCCGTTGGTGGAGCCGCTGAGCCTGGACGAGGCGTTCCTGGACGTGGGCGGGGCGCTCAAACGGCTGGGGATGACACCCGGTCAGGTGGGGCAGCTGGTCCGGCAACGGGTGGCGGCGGACCACGGGATCACCTGTTCGGTGGGGGTGGCGCCGACCAAGTTCGTGGCGAAGCTGGCGTCGGGACTGTGCAAACCGGACGGCATGCTCGTGGTGTCCCGCGGCGAGGTGCTCAACTTCCTGCACCCACTCCCCGTCTCGGCGCTGTGGGGTGTGGGCGAGAAGACCGCCGAGCGCCTGCGCAACGTTGGCCTCGAACGGGTGGCGGACGTCGCGGCGGCGCCGCTGCCCCGGCTCCGGCGGATCGTCGGCAACGCCATGGCCGAGCATCTCCATCCCCTCGCATTGGGTTTGGACGGCCGCGAGGTGGTTCCCGAGTCGGCGGAGAAGTCGATCGGCGCGGAGGAGACCTTCGAAGTCGATCATTGGGACCGCGCGTTGCTGAAACGCGAACTGCTGCGCCTTTCCGAGAAGACCGCGGGCCAATTGCGCGGCCGGGGCCTGCGCGGCCGGACGGTGTCGATCAAAGTCCGCTTCTCCGACTTCACCACGATCACCCGTTCCCGAACCCTCCTGGTCCCCACAGACGTAACGCAGGAGATCTTCAAAACCGCCACCCAGCTCCTCGAAGAACAAACCCCACCCGGCGCCGTGCGGCTGATCGGCGTCCGCGTTGAACAACTCGGCGACGACCCCGCCCAGCAACTGTTGCTCGACGCCCCCGAAACCGGCTGGCGCGAAGCCGACCAGGCCGCCGACAAAGCCCGCGCCAAGTTCGGCCTGGCCGCCATCCGCCCCGCCTCCCTGCTGGCCAAAGCCCCCGACCGCTCCGGCGAAACCGAACCCAAACCCCAATAGAACTCCCAAAAACGCTCCCCACTGCCCCACCCTCAACCCACACCGCAACCCAAACCCACACACCTCACGCCCGACCCACGACCATCCCCGCCTCCCGCATGCCGCCG
>CBIMJO010000172.1:0-10739 GCA_966244135.1 uncultured Actinocrispum sp.
CGGCCCGGATGAGGTCCTGGCGCGACACGTCCTTGAGCAGGTACCCGGTCGCGCCCGCTTCGACGGCCCGCAGGATGTCACCGTCCGTGTCGTACGTCGTGAGGACGAGGACCTTGCCGGTGCCCTGGGCGACGATCTCGCGGGTGGCCGTGACGCCGTCCATCACCGGCAGGCGGAGGTCCATCAGGATCACGTCCGGGCGCACGCGGGCGGCGGTGTTCACCGCCTCGACGCCGGTCGCGCATTCGCCGACGACCTCGATGGTGGGATCGGTCTGCAGCACGGTTCTCAGGCCATCGCGGACCACGGTGTGGTCGTCGACGAGCAGGACTCTGGTCATGCCGGGATCTCCAGGCTCAGCTTGGTTCCGCTGCCGGGCGCCGAGTCGATCGTCAGCAGGGCACCGGTTTCCTGTGCGCGTGAGCGCATTGCCGTGAGGCCGAAGCCTTTCGCCCGCACCGGGTCGAAGCCGATGCCGTCGTCGGTGACCTGTAAGTGAATGGTGTCGCCGTAGTGCAGCTTGACCTCGGTCTTGGTGGCCTGGGCGTGTTTGCCGACGTTCGCGAGGGCTTCCTGGACGGCGCGGAGCAGCATGACCTCTTGCGTGGCGGGCAAGGCTTTCGGGCGGCCGGTCAGCGCGAAGCAGGCATTTTCCGCGGTGGCCAGGCGTTTCAGCGCGTCCGGGAGGGAAGACGCCCTGAGATCGGGCGGGGCAAGGGCGTCGACGAGGGCGCGGGCCTCGGCGAGGTTGTCCTTGGCGACCCGGCGGGCCTTGGTGATGTGGTCGTTCTCGCCGATGTCGGCCTCGATCGCCTCGAGCTGCAGGAGCATCGCGGCGAAGCCCTGGGCGAGCGTGTCGTGGATCTCGCGGGCGAGGCGCTGGCGTTCCTGCACGACGAGCGCGGCACGGTTGCGGCTCTGCTCGATGATCCTGGTGATCCACAGCCCCAGCGCGAGCGACACGACGAGCGTGACGCCGCCGAACACCAGCCCGAACCCCGTACCGCCCGCCCCCAGCGTCGTGATCGCCGCGATGACCACCGCCGTGCCCGCAATCGCTTGCCTGGTGGGCAACAAGGCCCACATCTGCGGGTACAGGGCGAAGAGCATGATCGAGCCGATCGGGTTCAACCCATACAGGGTGACCGTGAGCGGGGCGGCGCCAAGGATGTAGAGCAGGCCACGTTCGTTCCGCATTGCCCTCACACCGGTCCCGGCATACCAGGCACACAACGCACCGAGCACCGCCAACGACACCCAGTCCGGGATCAGCGAGGCCGCCGTGGTGACCGCCAGCAGCGCGAACACCACATGCCAGCCCCTGACACTGCGCCACTCATCCATGCGCGCATCCTCCAACCTGGTCCCGGCTCGCGCATCGGGCGATCGGTTGACGCGCCTTCCGCCTGGTCACGGCACCCTCCCGGGTATGAACCCCAAGACCTCCGCGCAGATCCTCGTCGTCCTCTCGCTGGCCTACGGCATCACCATCGGCATCCTCGGCGCCCTCGAGTCGTCCGCGTTGACGACCGTCGCCATCGCGGGAGCTTTGGTCCTCGGCGCGCTGTGGGCCATCCGCGGCATGATCGCCCGATCGTGAACTCTCAGTAACCACTGATCACCGAGACGTGTGACTCTCCGCACGGAACCTTGCACTGTTCGTTACCGTCAGACCGGTCGACCGCAACGAACCGAGTGGGGAGCTTGGTGAAATGCCAGCACCGTCGAAAAACTTCGAAGTCGAACTCGCCGAACTGGAGAAAATCGCAACCAACAACCTGCCGTCCGTCGCCGGCGCACTTCGCGGACCCGCCGCTGTTCTTCTGACGCACGAGGGGCTGGGTGGACCAGGCCACTATCCGGCGGTGGATGTGGTGCAGAACGCATACGCGCATTTCACCGACGTTCTGGGCAATCGCCAACAGGTCGGATGCTACCGGATCGACGCCACCGCGGCGGCCCTGAAAGACATCGCGGCCGCCTATCGCCGAGCCGACGGGCAGGCCTGAGATGGCCGACTGGAAAACCGACGGCGAGCTTTACGACGTTGCTCAGCAACTCGGGAACAAGATCGCGGACATGTACACCAAAGCCGGGGTCTGGGTCAGCGCCGGAACGAATGTCGATGCGATCGTCGAGTCGATGCGGATGGACGCCGAGGAGTTCATGAGCCTCGATCCGCAGAAGATCGTCGACGAGTTCGACCGCATGCAACGCGCCGCCACCCAGACCGGCGAGGACGCCATCGCCAAGGCGTTGCTTGATGAAGCCAACATCCGGCTGCAGGCGAAGTGGAGTGGCGATGCCGCCGTGGCGTTCGGTCATCAGATGTCCTACATCGAGACTTTCATGCATCAACAGGACAACCAGATCGGCTTCGCCGCCCACTGTATGGGCACGCTTTACGCGCTGGCCGTGAATGCCCGCCGCAGCTACCACGACATCGCCAGCGCCACCATCGCGGCCTGCGAAAAGGAAATGAAGGAACAGACCGAACGGGACAACAAGGCGATCGTCAGCATCCTCAGCGAAGTGGCCAAAGCGTGCATCGCCGGGTTCACCCGGTTCGAGAACGCTGGTGAGGTCGTCAAATGGGGGTTGGACGGTTTTATCAGCGCCGGTTCGGCGACGTACCAAGCGGTGATGGAAGGCAGCGAGGCCCCAGAAGTCGTGACGCGGTATATGCAGACTCGGGACAACCTGCGTGGTTCGTTCGAGGATGGCCTGAACCAGCTCACCAAATGGATCACGCTCCAGGAAAACGAGCTCGCCCAGGTGCGGGTGCCGCTGCTCGAACCACTCCCGCTGTGTATTGACATCAAGGGAGCCGACTTCAGCTACGACAGGTTCTTCACCGAGGACCGCGACAATGCGTCCTTCGGTCCCAAAGTGGAGCGGGAACGCCAGAGGCTCAAGAACGAAGCCGGCCGCCCGGCCGGACTGATCGGCCACCGGCTTGACGGAGGGCAGTCATGATCCGGCGATGCGCCATTGCCGCGGTGATGCTCGTCGCGGCGTGCGGACAACCCGAGAACCCAGCGCCGCCGCCACAGTCGATCACGACATCGCCGACGGTCTCAGCGCCGGTGACCACCACGACGACGACCAGCATGCAACCGAGGCCGACAGTGGCGCCAAAAGCTCCCCGAACCCTCGACATGCGCAGGTTCAAGACTCGCGCGTGCGATGCGCTGACTCAGCAGCAAGTCGCTTCCCTTGAGCTGTCGTCGTACCAGGTTCTCCGTGCGACCGATCTGTGCCGATGGTCGCTGGACGGGGACAAGACCACGTTCGACCTCAGCTTCGGCGCGGTGATGGATCCGCTCCAGGTCGTCTACGGCGAAGCCAACAACCCCTACTGGGTGGTGTTCGAGCCGATCACTATCGACGGCTTCCCGGGGATGAAAAGGCGGGGTGACTCGAAGCCACCGATATACAACTGCCACGTCGTCGTTGCCACCGGCCCCGAGCAGGGGATCGAGATCCGAGCCATCAGCAACGGGGTTGCCACTGACTGGTGTGGGAAGGCGGTCAGGGCGGCGGAGTTCGTGGTGGGCAACCTTGGTAGCTGAGGGGATCACGGTGGGCGATGGGGTGGGTACTGGACGGGGTTGCTGGAAACGTTTACATTGATCGAGCCTCTTCCGCCGCAGGCACCTTTGAGTCCATGACGATCATCGGAGGACCCTGTGGTACCCCTGTCTCGATGGCGGATGGCCGCGTCTGGCTTGGTAGCCATGGCGTTGGCTGTGGCTGTCGCTCCTGCTGTCAGTGCGGCGCCTGTCCTTCTGTCGCAGAACAAGCCCGTGAAGGTGTCGTCCACTGGTGGCGACGCGTATGCGGGCAAGAACGCTGTTGACGGCAGCACGTCCACGAGGTGGGCCAGTCAGAAGAACATCGACCCCGCGTGGATCTACGTGGATCTCGGCGGGCCGTCGACGGTCACCTCGGTCAAGCTGACGTGGGACCTGTCGTGCGCGAAGTCCTACCGCGTGGAGCTGTCCAACGACGCGAACACGTGGAACAGCATCTACAGCACCACGACCGGCGATGGTGGGGTCGACGACCTCGCGATCGGCGGCAGCGCGCAGTTTGTGCGCGTCTATGGGACCGTGCGGTGCCGGACCGGTTCGGCCTACGGCTACTCGCTGCAGGAATTCCAGGTGTACGGGACGCCCGGCGGCGAGTCCGAACCGCCGACGCCGCCGACCAACCTCAAGGCGAGCGACGTCACCTCGACGAGCGCGAAGCTCACGTGGACGGCGTCGACCGACAACGTGGGTGTTGTCGCCTACGACATCTACAACAACGGCCAATTGGTCACGTCGGTGAGCGGGACATCCGCCACGTTGACCGGGTTGACGCCGAACAAGGACTACGGCTTCTACGTCAACGCACGCGACGCGGCGGGCAATGTCTCCCAGGCAAGTGAGACCGTGGCGGTGCACACGCCGCCGAAGGAGGTCGACCCCATCCCGCCGAGCGCGCCGGGCAACCTGAAGGCCTCGGCGACGACCGCGAACAGCGTCACGCTGACCTGGAGCGCGTCCACCGACAACATTGGTGTGGTCGGCTACTACGTGTACTCCGGCGGCCAGCAGGTCGGCTCCTCGACGACCACGACCGCCACGATCGACGGCCTGAAGGCCAACACCGACTACACCTTCACGGTCAAGGCCTACGACGACGCCGGGAACCTTTCCGACGCGAGCAGTGCGGTCACCGCGCGGACCAAGTCCGGCGGCGATGTCATCGGCGAGGTCAAGCAGATCACCACAAGCACTGACGTGCCTTGGGGTCTGGACTTCCTGCCGGACGGTTCCGCGCTGTACAACGAGCGGGACACGCACAAGATCACCCGCGTCACCCCGTCGGGCACCAAGACCACGGTCGGCACGGTGCCCAACGTGTCCGGAACGGACGGTGAGGGTGGCCTGCTCGGCCTGCAGGTCTCGCCGAACTTCGACTCCGACCACTGGCTGTACATCTACCACACCAGCCCGAGCGACAACCGGATCGTGCGGATCAAGTACGAGAACGGCACTCTGGGCACCGAGCAGGTGCTGCTGACCGGGATCGTGCGCAACAAGTTCCACAACGGCGGCCGGCTGCGGTTCGGCCCGGACGGCAAGCTGTACGCGGGGGTCGGCGACGGTCAGAACGGTGACCGGGCCCAGGATCTCAACTCGATGAACGGCAAGATCCTGCGGCTCAACCCGGACGGCTCGGTGCCGTCGGACAACCCGTTCCCCGGCAAGTACATCTTCAGCTACGGCCACCGCAACATCGAGGGCCTGTACTTCGACTCGCAGGGCCGGCTGTGGGAGGCCGAGCTCGGCAACTCCATCATGGACGAGCTGAACCTGGTCAAGAAGGGCGGCAACTACGGCTGGCCCAAGTGCGAGGGCACGTCCGGCGACTGCGGCAACGCCGCGTACATCAAGCCGGTCCGCACCTGGAGCGTGGCCAACTGTTCGCCTGGCGGCCTCGGGATCGCGAACGACACGCTGTTCGTGGCGTGCCTGCGCGGCGAACGCCTGTACCGCATGAAGATCAACGGTAGCGGCACGGACACCCCGGTGGCCTACTTCCAGGGCACCTACGGCCGGCTGAGGACAGTCGAGCCGAGCCCCGACGGCGGCCTCTGGCTGACGACATCCAACGGCGACAAGGACAGCACCGGAAACAACAGCAACACCAAGATCCTGCACGTGGCACTGAACTAAGTGGACACCGCCGCCCGGGGAACTCCCCCGGGCGGCAGCAGGTTCACCAGGTGACCTTGAGCCGGGGAACCGTCCCGATAGGACACCCCTCGTGCACGGGTGTCGGAGCGGTGAGACTCGTGCACGAGGGGTGAGTCATCAGGTGGCGGTACCCCCAGGAACGGCCACCCGACCGGGTCGAACGAGGAACACGCCGAGCAAAGCGACTCCGGCCATGGCGAGGTCCAGCACCACCATGGCTGGGGTCGGGTGCTGCGGTGAGGCGAGCAGGGCCAGCAGAACCCCGCCCACGCCAACGAAAACGGCGCTGAAGACGCGTTCGGAGACCTGCAGCGAGGCCGCGTTCGCGCCCTGCTCATGGGGTTCGGAGAACCGGATGGTCAGCACGCTCAGGCTGGAGTAGGCCAGGCCCATCCCGGCGCTTGCGATCACCCAGGCCACGTAAGTGAACCAGCCCCACCCCGGCAGCGAGCTGACCACGACCATGGCCGCGGACCCGACCGCGAGCAGGCCCAGTCCCCACCGCACGAACACCCACCGCGAGACATCGACCTTGCGAGCCGGGATGAACGCGGTCGCCGACCACGCCAAAGCCCCAAAGGTCAACGGAAGCCCAGCGGCCAAGGGCGTGAACCCTTGTACGGCAGTCAGGTTCAGCGTCACATAGACCTCGACGGCGGTGTACGCACCCGCGAGCAGACCACGAGCCAGAACCGTCACCGGCAGCCCACGCCGGCCCCGCAGTGTCCCGGAAGGGAACAACCGCAACAAGGAAGGCGCAAGCACGACCAGACCCGCTATGCCCAGCACCAAAGACGACACCGAAGGATGCTCAGCGGCCCAAGCCAGCGCCGAAATCCCCACTGCGGCAACAACAGCCGACACGGCGAGACCCCGTTTCCCAGGCCCGGCGGGAGCCATCTCCGGCAACCGACGAACCGCGGGAAACAACAAAGCCGCGCCGGCCAAGGAGAACGGCACGAGCCCCAGGAACACCCACCGCCACGAGGCCTGTTCGGTCACCAGACCGGCGGCAGCGGGACCGACCAGGGAAGGCACCACCCAGGCCGTGCTGAGCAACCCGAACACCGCGGGCTGCGACCGTTCCGGGTAGACGTACGCGATCATCACGTACATCGCGACCGACTCGGTGCCGCCGCCGAGTCCTTGCAGCGCACGCCCGATCAGCAGCATCCACATCGAACTCGCCGTGCCCGCGACGATCAGGCCCAGCATGAACAGCGAAACCCCGGTGTACAGCCCGAATGCCGGGCCGCGGGTGTCGCACAGCCGCCCGGCCAGGACGTTGGCGATCAGGCTGGTCACCAGGAACACGGTGAACGGCCACGAGTACAGCGCCTCGCCGTGCAGCTCGGCCACCATCCGCGGCATCGCCGTGTTCACGCCGAGGTTCTCGAACGCGACCAGGGTCACCAGCAGGGTCATCCCGATGGACACCGCGCGGTAGTCGGGTGTCCACAAAGCACTTCCCTGCTGGCGGGCCTCGGTCGTCGTCACGCTCCCGAGTCTGCAACCTCAAGTGCGTTGGAGGTCAACCTCAGCCGACCGGGAGCGTGGGGTGCTCGAACTCGGGCAGCGTCTGCGTGCGGCTGAGCACCTCACGCACTGCCGTCTGGGTGATCGCCGCCAGCTCACGGCGGTCCCTGGCGTGCGACGGCTCGATCGGGTCGAGCACGTGCACCTCCAGCACCAGCCCGCGGGTGCGTGCGGTCCGCTTCAGCGACGTGACCAGCGACTCGTCGCCGATGAACGCCGGAGCGGTGGTGTCCCGGCCGTCTTCGAGCCGGTAGCGCAGCACGAACGGGATGACCGGCACGTCGGCGTCGATCGCCGCCTGGAACATCGCCGGGCGGAACCGGCCCCGGGCCAGGCCACACCAGGTGGTGCCCTCGGGCGAGACGTTCACCAGCGACCCGCCGCGCATGGCCTTCATCAGCTCGTCGACCGCGGCCGGCAGTGACCGGAGGTTCTCCCGGTCCAGGTAGACCGACCGCGCGGCGGTGGACAGCCGGCCGATGATCGGCCAGCCGGCTACCTCCTTCTTGGCTTGCGCCCGCATCGGCTGCACCGCGTTGACCGCGACGATGTCCAGCCACGAGATGTGGTTCGACACCACCAGCCCGCCGCGCCCCGCGCTCGCGTACTCATGCAGGATGTGCGCGCCGTGCACTTCGGTCCGGATACCGAAGGACTTGGCGATCCCCCGGAAGAACCACCGGACCACGCTTTCGCGCGTCCGCCTGCTGTAGAACGGCATACCCACAGCCAGGAACGGCCCGGTCAACAGAACCGCGACGGCACGCACCAGTCGTGTCGTGCGGCGAAACCGGCCGACGCTCGGAATGGGCCCGGCCATGCAGCTGGTGCCACACGGTGACTCCGGCTGCCAGAGGTGTCCCCTCACCCTTGCTCCCCCAGGAAGAACTTCACATACCGTGGATCGACCTTTTCCAGGTCGAGCAGAACGAACAGGTCGGCGACGCCGAAGTCGGCGTCGAGCGCGGGCGGCCCGCACACCCACGCGCCCAGCCGCAGGTACCCCTTGAGCAGCGGCGGGACCAGCGTGCGCGGGGCGGGACGGATCCCGTCGGGCTGCCACGGGTGCAGCGGGCGCACGCGATACTCGGGCGGCGACAAGTGGTTGTCGCGCACCATGTTCCAGACCGCGGCGGCCAGGTTGCCGCCGTCCGCGAGCGGCACCGAGGCGCAGCCCGCGAGCATCGTGCGGCCGGTGAGCAGCATGTACCGGGCGATCCCGGCCCACATCAGGCTCACCACGGCCCCGGTGCGGTGGTCCGGGTGCACGCAGGACCGGCCGGTTTCGACCACGCCCGGCAAGAGCGGCGCGAGCGCGCTGAGGTCGAACTCGGTCGCCGAGTACAGCTTCCCGGCCTGGGCCGCCCGGTCGGGCGGCAGCATCCGGTAGGTGCTGACGATCTCGCCGGTGCGGTCCTCGCGCACCACGAGGTGGTCGCAGAACTCGTCGAACTCGTCGATGTCCAGGCCCGGCGTGGACGAGTGCAGCGTGGCGCCCATCTCGCCGGCGAACACCTGGTGCCGGAGGCGCTGAGCGGCGACGACCTCGTCGCCCTCTCTCGCCAGCAGCATGGAGTACCGGGGGGCGTCCTCCGGCAACTCGGTCCCTGCGGTGGCGGTACTGACGAGCACCTGCGCCTGAGTCATGGCACTCGTTCTACCCGCGGCAGATGACCTTCGACAAGCCGACTTTCTGACTCATCAGTGGAAAATAGGTGAATACCCTGAGACGGGGTCACCCTGTAGGACGACGCCGCGAGCAAGATCACTTTAAGCGAGGACCGGGAATAAAAATGGGTGTGCGCGGAAAGCCGAACTTCCCGCGCACACCCGATGACCTGCTGTGTCGATCTTCGGACCGGTCAGCCCTTGCGCTTGTTGACCTCTTCGGTCAGCTGCGGCGCGACCTGGAAAAGATCGCCCACCACGCCGTAGTCCGCGATTTCGAAGATCGGCGCCTCGGCGTCCTTGTTCACCGCGATGATCGTCTTCGAGGTCTGCATTCCGGCGCGGTGCTGGATCGCGCCCGAGATGCCCAGCGCGATGTACAGCTGCGGGGACACCGTCTTGCCGGTCTGGCCGACCTGGAACTGGTGCGGGTAGTAGCCGGAGTCGACCGCGGCACGCGACGCGCCGACGGCACCACCGAGCGAGTCGGCGAGCGCCTCGACGACCGAGAAGCTCTCCGCGCTGCCCACACCACGTCCGCCGGACACGACCACCGACGCCTCGGTGAGCTCCGGGCGGTCGCCACCGACGACCGGCTCGGTGCCGGTGATCTTGGTGGCCTTGGCGGCGTCGACCGCGGGAACCTCAACGGTCTCCTCGGCCGCGGCGCCGTCCGCCTGCTCCGGCTCGACCGCGCCGGCGCGCAGCGAGATGACCGGGACACCCTTGGTGGCCTTGGCCTTCGCGGTGAACGCGCCACCGAACACCGAGTGCGTGGTGACACCCTCGCCGTCCACGTCGACCGCGTCGTAGAGCAGACCGGAACCCAGCCGGATCGCCAGGCGCCCGGACACCTCCTTGCCCTCCGCGGTCGCGGCGACCAGCACGGCCGCCGGGGACGTCTGGGCCACCAGCGCGGCCAGCACGTCGACCTTCGGCGTCACCAGGTAGCCGGCGGCGTCGTCGGACTCGGCCACGTAGACCTTGGCGGCACCATAGGACGCCAGGGCATCCTTGATCTTGCCGGCGGTACCGGGCGTGCCGACCACGACGGCGGACGGCTCACCGAGCCGGCGCGCCGCGGTGAGCAGCTCGAACGTGACCTTCTTGACCTCGCCGTCGAGTTCGTCGACGAGGACCAGAACCTCTGCCATGACTTGGTTTCCTCCTCGCTCGTGCGGCTCGTCAGATGAGCTTCTGGGACACGAGGTACTCGGCGATCTTGGAACCGCCGTCGCCCTCGTCGGTGACCTGCTGGCCGGCCGAGCGCGGCGGCTTGGGCGCCGACTCGGACACCGCCGTGAACGCGTTCGCCAGGCCGACCTCACCGGCGTCGATGCCGAGGTCCGCCACGGTCAGCGTGCTGACCGGCTTCTTCTTGGCGGCCATGATGCCCTTGAAGGACGGGTAGCGCGGCTCGTTGATCTTCTCGCCGACGCTGACCACCGCGGGCAGGCTCGCCTCCAGGAAGGTGCGGCCGGTGTCGGTCTCGCGCTCCACCTTCACGCTCGTGCCGTCGATCTCGACCTTGCGGGCGTGGGTGAGCTGCGGCAGGCCGAGCAGCTCGGCGAGCATCGCGGGGATCGCGCCGCCGACGCCGTCGGTCGACTCGTTGCCGGCGATGACGAGGTCGTAGCCCTCGATGGTGCCGATCGCCTTGGCGAGCACCTTGGCGGTCTGGATGATGTCGGCGCCGTGCAGCGACTCGTCGCTGACGTGCACGGCCTTGTCCGCACCCATCGACAGGGCCTTGCGGATCGCGTCGGTGGCCCGCTCGGGGCCGGCGGT
>CBIMJO010000173.1:0-10716 GCA_966244135.1 uncultured Actinocrispum sp.
AGATGGGCGACACGTTCGCCCTCGATGGCCTCACCGTCCGCGCCGGGCGGATCACCTCGGACACCTCGAAGTTCGACCTGTCCTTCGATTTCGTCGAGACCGGCCAAGGGATCGACGCCTCGATCGAGTACCGGGCCGACTTGTTCAACCGTGACACCGTTTCCGGATTCGGTGAGCGGCTCGTGCGTGTTCTTCGTGCTGTGGTCACCGATCCGTCGGTCGCCATCGGCCGGGTCGACCTGCTCACCCCGGCTGAGCGGGTCTCGCTCATCCAGGACACCACGGTCCCAGTGGAAATGGACGCGGTAACGGCGTTTTTCGCTGCCGCGCAGGCTCGTCCTGGGCAGACCGCGCTGGTCACAGCTGGGGGCACGCTGACGTTCGCCGAGCTGGCTGACCAGGTGCGGCGGATCGCGGGTGCGTTGCGGGCCCGGGGGATCGGGGCTGAGCAGGTCGTCGGGCTGGAACTGCCCCGCGAGCACATGGTTCCGGCGATTCTCGGGGTCTGGGCGGCTGGAGCGGCCTATCTGCCGATCGATCCGGAGTATCCAGCGGCGCGGCGGGCGCTGATGATCGCCGATGCTCGGCCGGTCTGTGTGCTGACCAGTCTCGAGTTCGGCGCACCGGTCTCGCCGGCGCCTTACCGGGCCGATGCGGCGGCGTACGTGATCTACACGTCCGGGTCGACCGGAACGCCCAAGGGTGTGGTCGCGACGCACGGCGGCGTGGCCAACCTCCTTGCCGGACAACGGGCACAGGTGATCCCCGCAGAACCGTTGAGGGCCGCGCACATCCAGCCGTTCGGGTTCGATGCCTCGCTGGAGCCGCTGTTGTGGCTGCTCGCGGGGCATGAGCTGCACGTGATCGACGACCTGACGCGCACAGATCCGCCGGCGCTGGTGTCCTACGTGCGTGATCACGAGGTCCATTTCCTGGACGCGACGCCGAGCTATCTGGCCGAGCTGGAGCGGCATGGCCTGTTCGAGCATTCGCTGAAGGCACTCGTGGTCGGCAGCGAGCGCGTTCCCCCTTCGATGTGGGAGCGGCTGCGTTCGTTCCATGTGTCCGCGCATGACTTGTACGGGCCGACCGAGTTCACTGTGGACGCTTACGGGCGGCACGAAGACCACGCCTCGCCGGTGGCGAACTCGCAGGTCTACGTCCTCGATGCCGCCCTTTCGCCGGTGCCTACCGGGGTTGCCGGCGAGGTGTATCTGTCAGGAGCAGGGCTTACACGTGGCTACCTCAACCGTGCTGGGCTGACAGCCGAGCGGTTCGTCGCGAACCCGTTCGTGCCGGGCGAACGGATGTACCGGACCGGCGACCTGGCCCGGATTCGAAACGGTGTCATCGAATTCATCGGCCGGACCGACGACCAGGTCAAGATCCGGGGCTACCGGGTCGAACTCGGCGAGGTCGAGTCCGCCCTTCTTGCCCTGCCGTCGGTTGAAGCGGCGGCTGTGGTGGTCCGAGACTCGCGTCTGGTGGCTTACGTTGTGCCGTCGCAGGACACGAACCTCCTCCGTGGACAGCTGGCCGGGGCGTTGCCTGAGCACATGGTTCCCGCGGTGGTCATCGGGCTGGACGCGTTGCCGTTGACCGCCAACGACAAACTCGATCGCTCCGCACTGCCAGCTCCTGACTTCGCCGCGATGACCGGCCACCGGGCGCCTTCCGGGCCGGCTGAGGAACTCCTTGCCGCGCATGTAGCCGAGGTGCTCAGGCTGCCGAAGGTGGGCGCTGACGACGACTTCTTCGCGCTGGGCGGCGATTCCATCGTGGCCATTCAGCTGGTGAGCCGGTTGCGGGCGGACGGCAAGGTGATCACGCCTCGCGATGTGTTCCGGCACCGGACCATCGCGCAGATCGCCTCGGTTCTGTCCGACGCACCCGACCCGACGGCGCCGGTCGTGACCGACTTGGTGACATTGACCGCGGCCGAGGCCGCGGAGGTCAGTGGTGAGATCCTGCCGTTGACACCGTTGCAGTCAGGCCTGTTGTTCCTGGCCTCCTTGGACACTGACGACCTGGATGTCTACACGGTTCAGATTTCCTTGGACCTGCACGGGCCGCTTGACGTCGCGCGGCTGCGGGATGCCTTGCAGGCTCTGCTGGACCGGCATGCGAACCTGCGGTCTTCGTTCCGGTACCTGTCTTCTGGCCGGGCCGTTGCTGTTGCCGCCGATCGGGTCGAGCTGCCTTGGCGCGAGGTCGAGTTCACCGATGAGCAGGCGTGGCAGGAGTTGCTGGCGGTTGAGCGTCGGCGGTTTGACCCGGCTTCGGCTCCGCTGCTGCGGGCCGTGTTGGTTCGGGGTGGACCTGAGAATCATCGGCTCGTGATCTCGCATCAGCACTTGTTACTGGACGGGTGGTCCACGGCGCCGCTGTTGGCAGAGCTATCCCGGCTTTACTCAGGGGAAACGGCTTCGGGCCCGCTGTTCAAGGACTATCTGGCCTGGCTGGGGGCGCAGGATCGGACGGCCGCGGAGTCCGCGTGGCGGGAGGCGTTGGCGGACTTGGAGTCGCCGACACACCTTGTGCCGCCTGGTAACCGGTCGCCGTTGACGCCTTCGGTCCGGCAGGTCGACGTTCCGGCCTCGGTGACGGCTGCGTTGGTCGCGCTGGGGCGGCGCAATGGCTTCACGCTGAACACGATTGTGCAGGCGGCTTGGGGCGTTGTGCTTGGCCGGCTGACCGGGTCCTCGGATGTCGTGTTCGGCGCCACGGTGTCCGGGCGGCCGCCGGAGGTCCCGGGCGTGGAGTCGATGATCGGGTTGTTCATCAACACGATCCCGGTCCGCGTTCGGCTGCGGCCTTCGGAGTCCGTGCATTCCCTACTGGTGCGGCTGCAGGAAGAGCAGTCGCGGCTGATGTCATATCAGTACCTTGGGTTGACGGACATCGCGAAGCTCGCCGGGACCGGAGACCTGTTCGACACACTGGTCGTGTTCGAGAGTTATCCCGGTGGTCAGCCGGAGTTCGAGTCCGGGCTTCGAGTGTCCGAAAGACACAGTCAGGACGCCACGCACTACCCGTTGACCTGGGCTGTCGAGGTCGACTCCTCGTTGACGCTGACCGCTGAGTACCGGTCGGATCTGTTCTCGCAGGAGATGATCGGCCAGATCACGAATGCCATGCTCACGGTTCTGGAGGCGATGGTCACCGACCGTCCAGTGGGGACGATCGATGTCCTGGACGCCGTCTCGCGGGAACGCGTTCTCGTCTCGTGGAATGACACCGCTTTGCCGGTTTCTGTCCACACCGTTCCGGAATTGTTCGAAGCACAGGTCCAGGCCACGCCAGATGCCGTCGCTGTGGTCTCGGGTGATGTGACCCTGACGTTCGCCGAATTGAACGCGCGGGCGAACCGGTTGGCTCGGGCGTTGGTCTCGGTCGGGGCCGGGCCGGAGTGTGTGGTCGGGATCGCGTTGCCGCGGACCGAGGAGTGGCTCGTCGCGATCTTGGCTGTGCACAAAGCCGGCGCCGCCTATCTTCCGCTAGACCTGTCGTTGCCTACCGAGCGGACGGCCGCGATGCTGCTTGACTCGGGCGCTCTCGCAGTGGTCTCGACCTCCGGTGTTCGGTTCGATACCGAACTGCCGGTGGTGCTCACCGACGCGCTTCCTGGGGCGTCCTCGGAGAATCTGGGCAGGCCACCGCATCCGGACAACCCGGCTTACGTGATCTACACGTCCGGGTCGACCGGCAGGCCCAAGGGTGTCGTTGTCCCGCACCGGGGTTTGGCGAACCTGTTTGCCAGCCACCGCAGGGATCTCTACGTTCCGACTGTTGCTGCGACTGGTCGTAAGCACTTGCGGGTCGGGCATGCATGGTCGTTCTCGTTCGATGCCTCCTGGCAGCCGCAGCTGTGGTTGCTCGATGGGCATGCCGTGTATGTGCTTGATGAGGAGACTCGACGCGATCCTGAGATGCTCACTGCGGCCATTCGGTCGTATGCGTTGGACTTCATCGAGGTCACGCCAACTGTTCTGACCCAGCTCGCGGATGCCGGTTTGTTCGAGGACTGCCCGCTTTCCCTGATTGGCTTCGGTGGAGAGGCGGTGTCCGAAGGGCTCTGGGCTCGACTGCGTTCGCTGCCAGGCACTTCGGGTGTGAACCTCTACGGTCCCACGGAGGGCACCGTCGATGCCCTGGTGGCCAAGGTGTCTGACAGCTCTCGTCCTGTGGTCGGGCGGTCGGTGGCCAATGCGCGGGCTTACGTGCTGGACGCTGGTCTGCGGCCGGTGCCGCCGGGGGTCACCGGCGAGCTTTACCTTGCCGGCGACGGCTTGGCGCGCGGGTACTTGGACCAGGGCGCGTTGACCGCCGAGCGGTTCGTGGCTTCGCCGTTCGGGGTGCCGGGGGAGCGGCTGTACCGGACCGGCGACCTCGCACGCTGGTCTTCAGATGGCCGGCTCGAATACGGTGGCCGGTCGGACGATCAGGTCAAGGTGCGTGGGTTCCGGGTGGAACCGGCCGAGATCTCGTCGGTGATCGCCGCTCAGCCCGGGGTGACTTCGGCTGTCGTCATGGTGCGGTCTGGGCCGGTCGCTCGGCTCGTGGCATACGTCGTTGGGTCTGATGTGGACACTTCGGCGCTGCGCCGGGCTGTTGCCGCGGCTTTGCCGGACTACATGGTTCCTTCGGCTTTCGTTGTGCTCGACCGGTTGCCTGTGCTGCCTGGTGGCAAGCTCGACCGGGAATCGTTGCCTGAGCCCGACTTCTCCTCGGCGGGCCGGGCTCCTGCTGGGCCGGTTGAGACCGCGTTGGCGTCGGTTGTCGCTGAGGTACTGGGGCTGTCGTCGGTGGGTGCTGACGATGACTTCTTCACCCTGGGTGGCGACAGCATTGTGTCGATGCAGCTGGTCAGCCGGGTGCGGGCGGCCGGGTGGCGGATCACACCTCGGCAGGTGTTCACCGAGCGTTCGGTGGCGGGCTTGGCTTTGGTAGCCACTCCGGCCGCCACTGTCTCGCGGGTGTCTGACGGGACTGGTGTGGTGCCGTTGGTTCCGGTGATGCATTGGTTGCGGGAGCTGGACGGGCCGTTCGGCGGGTATCAGCAGTACGCGTTGCTGCGGACTCCCGCTGCGCTCACGATGGATGCCTTGGTGTCCATGATCGGGGCCCTGGTGCAGACGCACGATCTGCTGCGGGCTCGTTTGGTGGACTGGGAGTTGCACGTTCCGGCCACCGTGGACATCTCATCGTGGGTGACTCGGGTTCCCGTTGCTGGCGATCTGTCCGCGACTATTGCCTCGCATGCTGTTGGGGCTCGGGATCGGCTGGATCCGTCTGGTGGGCGGATGATGTCCGTGGTCTGGTTCGATGTTCCCGGGTCGGCCGGGCGGCTTCTGGTGATGGTCCACCACTTGGTGATGGACGGCGTGTCCTGGCGGATCCTGTTGCCTGACCTTGCTTCTGCGTGGTCGGACATCTCAGCCGGGCGGGCTCCTGCCTTGCTGCCCGAGGACACTTCGTTCCGTCGGTGGTCGCAGCTGCTGACGTCGCTGGCGCCTTCGCGTCAATCGGAGCTGGAGTTGTGGACCTCCGTTGTGTCCGATGTGGACTCGTTCCCGCTGGTCCGGCCGCTGGATCCTCGCGTGGATGTGGCCGATACTGAGAAGGTCATCTCGGTGTCTCTGCCGCCTTCGTTGACCTCGCTATTGGTCGGGCCCGTTCCCGCGGCTTACAACGCCCGGATCGACGATGTACTGTTGGCCGCGTTGGCTTTGGCCGTTTCGGAGTGGCGTGGCTCGGGGCGTTCGGTCCTGGTCGACCTGGAGGGGCACGGGCGGCAGGAGCAGCTCGGCGACGTCGACCTGTCCCGGACCATCGGGTGGTTCACCAACATCTACCCGGTCCGGCTCGACACCGGCGGCGTCACGCTAGCAACGCTAACCCCTGCCGCAGCACAGGATCTGGTCGCGCGCACCGGCGCGCACCTCACCTCGCTGCCCGACTCGGGCATCGGCTACGGCATGCTCCGGTACTTGTCCTGTGAGCCTGCCCTCGCGTCCGTGCGGCCACCTATCGAGTTCAACTACCTGGGCCGGTTCGGTTATCCCGAGGACGCCGACTGGTCCTATGCCCCCGAGGAGGACGCCGCTGACGTCGATGCCGATGCCCAGATGCCCGTCAGCCACGCCATCGAGATCAACGCGCACACCCGCGACCTCCCCACCGGCCCCACCCTGGAGGCCACCTGGTCCTGGCCCGCCGGCGTCCTCACCGAACAAGCAGTGACCACCCTCGCCCACACCTGGCTGCGAGCCCTCGAATCCCTGATCAGGAGCACCCCATGACAAACCCCTTCGAAAACCCCGACACCCCCTACCACGCCCTCGTCAACGACGAAGGCCAATACAGCCTCTGGCCCGCCTTCATCGACATCCCCCAGGGCTGGACATCCACCCACGGCCCCGCACCCCGCCAATCCTGCCTCGACCACATCGAGCAGAACTGGACCGACATGCGCCCCCAGTCCCTCATCCAAGCCATGGAGGACCGACCGGTCTGACGCTTGAGCACGGTAGAGCGGGACAGGTGGACTGGTGTGCGAATCAGGGCGAGTCACTCTTTCGGGCTACAACCGGAACGAGGCTGAGAATGCCCGTGTCCCACCCGGGGAATCCAAGCCAGGGTGAGGATGTGAAGTGGGTACACGACGATGGTGGCTCGTGGTTGTAGTGGCAGGTCTGTTCGTTGCTGCTGGCTGCTCCGGCTCGCCGCCGGTGGGTCCGTCCCCCTCGACGTCCGCACCGCCGACCCGGCTGGGCAGCAGCGCGCCGAGGGTCTCGAGGTCGTGGGATGCCAGTGCTTATCGGGACAAGCCGTGTGCGCTTTTCACCGATGACCAGGCGAGAGTTCTCGGCTACAACAAACCGGGGTCTGTCTACATGGGAGAGCCGGATGTGGCGACCTGCATGCGGGACAGTGAAACGGGCCACGGCGACTTCATGGTCAAGTACTACTTCGCCACGGACATGCTCGGGAAGATCTATCGGCGGGAGATTCTTTTTCGGGGGATCAACTCGGCCAGCCTGATCACGGTCGGCGGTCAGCCCGCCTTGAAGCCGACGATACCCGGCTCACCGTTGTGCACGGTGGCTGTGGGGCTTACCGACTCTCAAGGGTTCGAGGTGCGGATCGACGACACGGCCCCAAACCCGTGTGACCGTGCGGTCACGGTCGCTGAGACGATCATGCGCAATCTCGGGGCCTGACGAGAAAGGGCGCCCAGGAGGTTGGGCGCCCTTTCTCGGTTAGGAGAAGGCTTTCTTCAGGTCCGGGACGATGTTGTCCAGGAGGTAGGGGATGCTGAGGACGGAGATGAAGCTGACGGAGCTGCCGTAGGGGGTGGTGTCGTCGATGAGGATGTCGTGGTGTTGTTTGGCGACGTTGAGGCCGGTGTAGAGGGGGTCGGCGTTGCGGTCGGCGCGGGTTGTGGTGGCGTCGGTGATGATCCAGACCAGGACTCGTTGGTCGAGGAGGTCGACGCGTTCCTTGCTGATGGTCGCGCCGAACTTGTCGCCGATGACCTGGTCGAGTGTGTCGGGGAGCTTGAAGCCGAGGGCCGCCAGCATGCGTGAGCGGGGGTCTTGGCTGCCGTAGACGAAGTAGCCCTCCCAGTTGGTGGCGATCACCGCGGTGGCGCCGTTGAACTCGGGGTTGTCCTGGCGAACCTTGGCCAGGCGCGCTTCGGTGTCCGTGACCAGTTTCTCGGCCTGGGCGGACTTGCCGACGATCTTGCCGACCGTGCGGGTGGCTTCCTGCCAAGGGATTCCGTACGCGTTGTACTGCGATGGCTGGGCGACGGTGGGGGCGATCTTGCTCAGCTTGTCGTACGACTCCTGGGTCAGCTCCGCGTACAGGCCGAGGATCAGGTCCGGCTTGAGCGACGCGATCCTCTCGTACTGCAGGCCACCTTGGTCGGACAGAACCGTTGGCAGCGGGGCATTCCCGAGCTTGTCCCGGGACCACGGCGGGATCTCCCCGTCGTACTTGCCGATCCACTTGGTGGTCGCGACCGGCACGACACCCAACGCCATCAACGGGTCCTGCTCGGTCAGTCCAACCAGGACGATCCGTTTCGGCTCCGCCTTGATGGTGGTACTGCCGAACTTGTGCTCGATGGTGACCGGGAACGCCCCATCCGCGGAGGTGGGTGCCTGCGCGCCCTGGCTGGATGAGCCACAGGCGGTCAGCAGGAGCAGGGATACGGCCAGCAGATAACGAATCATTCCTTGCCCTTCATCGAGTCCCTGACCAGGCGGACCACAGGGTGGCGTACCGGCCGCCGGCCGCCAGGAGCTCCTGGTGAGTCCCGGTCTCCACGACGCGCCCGTTGTCCAGCACCACGATCCGGTCCGCCGAGGCGGCCTGAGTCAGGCGGTGCGCGACGACCAGCGCCGTCCGACCGGAAAGTGCCGCGTCCGCGGCGACTTCCAACGACCGCGCACCGGCACTACCCGCCTCCGCGGTCGCTTCGTCCAAAATGGCGATCGCCGGATCCGCCAGGATCAGACGCGCCAAGGCCAGTTGCTGCGACTGGGCGACGGTCAGCCGATGGCCGCCGTCACCAACCACAGTGGACAATGGGATGTCCGCATCCCACCCGACTGCCGCCAAGGCGGCCTCGAGAGAGGCATCCGAGGCGTCCGGCGCCGCCAGCCGCAGATCGTCGGCCAGCGGCCCGGCGAAGACGTGCACCTCCTGGCTGACCAACGCGATCGTCCGCGGCGGCACCGAGTCCAAGTCCGCCCCGCCAACGGAGATCGACCCCGAAGACAGCCGGTGGATGCCCGCGATCAACTTGACCAGAGTCGTCTTCCCGGCTCCGCTCGCCCCTACGAACGCCACCCGTTCCCCCGCACCAACAGTCAGATCGACGTCGGCCAGCACCGGATGCCCAGGGACGTAAGCGTGCCCGACATCGGCGACCTTGATCGACGCATCGGTCAGCGACCCCTGCTCCCGCGAAGCATCAGTGGGCATATCCGCCACGCCGATGATCCTGGCCAGGCTGGCAGACGCCGACTGAGCATCGTCCACAAGCGATAGAGCCGTGTTGATCGGGCCGAACAGGCCATGGAAGTACAGAGCCGCCGCGCTCGCCGTGCCGATGGTGGCCGAACCATTGCCGACCAGCACGAACCCTATCACCAGCACCGCGGACAGCCCGATGATCTCGGCGAGGTTGAGCCGACCGAAGAACCGGCTCAGCAACCGTATCCCCTGGAGCGACAACTCGACCGCGGCCCCGGACTTCTCCCGCACCCGCGAAACGTGATCGTCGGCAAGACCAAATGCACGAACGGTCCGCGCCCCGCCGATGGTGTCAAGAAGCTGCTGTTGCTGTGCCCCAACGGCGATCCGTTGTGAAGCGTACAAAGGGTTGGCACGCTTGACATACCAGAACACCGTATGGATCTGGACCGGCGCGGCCAACAGGGCGGCGAGCATGAACCGCCAGTCCAAAACGGCCATCCCGGCCAAAGTCAGCACGATCGTCAACGCGGACCGGGCCAACTCCGGCAGAGCAGAGCGAACGGCGTCCGACACAACGGAGACATCGTTGGTCACCCTGGATGTCAAGTCACCCGAGCCCGCCCGCTCCACCTGTTCCAGTGGCAACGTCAGAGCCCGCGAAACGAATCGTTCCCGGAGCTTGGTCACGATCGTCTCGCCCAGTCGCGCGACCAGGCCGATACCCAATGCGGTCATGATCCCCTGGCTGAGCGCCACGATCACCAACCACACCACGGGAACCAGCAACGCATCCTGCCCAGCGGTAACCAGGTCGACGATATGGCCCAACAAAGGCGCGATCGCAGTCCCGATAGCCGTCGCAACGACCATCACGCCGAAAGCGGCTACCGCGCTCCACCGATGCTCCCGCAGCAATTTACCGAGCACAGCGCGAGTCCGAGCCGCGGACGCAACCGGAAGCAGCTCCCGGCTCATGACAACACCGCCCCACGGTAGACCGCGCTCGTCCGAACCAGCTCGGCATGCGTGCCGGAAGCAGCGACCACGCCCTCGTGTACCAGAACCACCCGGTCCGTCTCGGCCAGCAATGCCGGGCTCGTGGCCAGAACGAGAGTCGTCCGTCCACTGCGGACCGAACGCAACCGCTTGGCGATCTGAGCCTCGGTCACGGTGTCGACAGCCGTGGTGGGATCGTGCAGAACCAGAACCGCCGGGTCGGCGGCCAAAGCGCGGGCCAGAGCCACCCGTTGCCGTTGCCCACCAGACAATGACTGTCCCCGCTCGGACACGGCCGTCTCCACACCCTCAGGCAACGAAGAAGCCACCTCGTCAGCCGCCGCCGCGACAAGAACGGAGTCGACCGAGCGCCGGGCGGCCGCGGCCACGTTCTCCAGCAAGGTCCCCTCGAACAGGACGGCATCGTGAGCCGCCACCAAGACAGACGACCGCAGGGCAGCGAGATCCAGTGTGGACAGATCGACATCGTCCAAACTCGCCACGCCGGAAGCGGGATCCACCTCACGTCCCAGACACACCAAAAGGTCCGTGGCATGAGCCGGATCCGAAGCCACCACACCGACAAACGAACCTGCGGAGACGTCCAGTGAGATCCCCCGTAGCGAGCCGTGGTGCACCTCGGAAAGCCGCACCCGCCCGGAAACCGAGACCACCCCACCGTCCCCACCAGCGACAGCAGGCGGAGCGGCGAGCACTGAGGCCACCCGGTCC
>CBIMJO010000174.1:0-10706 GCA_966244135.1 uncultured Actinocrispum sp.
CGACGAGTGGCTGGACCTGTACCGGAAAGTGGCCCGCCACAACAGCGGCGAACCCGATGCGGGGCGGCGGTTGCTTTCGTGGGCGCGCGAGGCCGGGTTCACGGATGTGGAGGCCACCGCGTCGACCTGGTGCTACGCCACGCCCGAGACCCGCGAGTGGTGGGGCGGGATGTGGGCCGACCGGATCCTGCACTCCGCGATCGCCGGGCAGGCGGTCGAGTACGAGCTGGCCACGCAGGCGGATTTGGCGCGGATTTCGGCTGGCTGGCGCGAGTGGATGGCGGCTGAGGACGGCTGGTTCGTTGTGCTGCATGGGGAGATCTTGTGCCGCAAGTGATTCCGCGCAGGGAGTGCCGGGCGGCGAGAGGTCCGTTCCGTGCTCGGAGTGCCGTGCCACGAGTGATCCGCGTTGGGCAATTTGCGGCGTAAGTGATCCGATCCACGTGGGGAGTGCCATGCCTCAAGCGATCCATTCCGGGCACGGAATCCCACACCCGCAGGTGACCCGTCTCGCGCAGGGAGTGCCATGGCGCAAGCGATCCGCGCTGGGCAGCCCGAAGCGTGAGTGATCCACCCCAGGCAAAGCACCCCCGCCGCGCAAGTCATCCGCTCCACGCAGAGAACCCCGCCGCGCGAATGATCCCGCTCCACGCACAGAGCGCCATGCCGCAAGCGATCCATCCGCGCACGGAATCCCACACCCGCAGGCGACCCGTCTCGCGCACAGAGTCCCATGCGACAAGCGATCCGCGCTGGGCATCCTGCGGCGCGAGTGATCCGTTTCGTGCAGGACTGCTGCAGCACGAGTGACCCACGCTGGGAATCCTGTGCCGCAAGTAATCCGTACGGCGCTGGGGTGCCGTGCGGAAGCGATCCGTTCCGCGTGCCGAGTGCCGAGCCGCGAGAGATCCGTTCCGCACAGGGCACCCTGCAGCGCGAATGATCCGCGCTGGAAATCCTGCACCGCACCTGACATCCACGACACCGGGATGAGTGTGGTGATTGGCCAGGTGGGGCGATAGCTGCCGCAGGGCGGGCTGGGTACGGATCTTGGTGTGGGGCCTGTTCGATACGGTCGGGGTGTGAACTGGCGGGTGATGAGGCGGGTTGGGATCTTTGTTGCCGTTGTGGGGTTTGTTGTGGGGTTTGTCGTTTTTCAGCGGGGGCGCGGGACTGATCAGGCGGGGCCGCTGCCGGTGAAGGTGGTGTGGGCGGATGGCAGTGAGATGGGGACGGTGACGGCGGGTGGGGAACGGGTGCCTGCGGATCGGCGGTTGATGTGGGCGGGGCTTGAGCGGGAGTTGGATGCGGTTGATCTTCCGCTGTCGAATCTGTTCAAAGGCGGCTACACCGTGCGGCTCACCGTCGACCGGAAGGCGCAGGAGCTGGCCGAGCGCGCGATCGCCGAGGCCACCGCGCGGCAGCCGGACGGTCTGCGCGAAGCGTTGGTGGCGGTCGATCCGGCGAACGGCGGGGTGGTGGTGTACGCAGGGTATGACAAGCAGAAGCCGGAGACCGACTACGCGAATTCGTGGTACGCGCCCGGATCGCTGTACATGCCGTTCGTGCTGGCCGCGCTTCTGCAGCGAGGCGAAGGACTCGACGAGGTCTACGATGGCCACGGGCCGCGGAAGTTCGGCGAGCTCGAGGTCAACAACACCGCGGACTGCGCGCAGGAGTGCACGGTCGCCGAAGCGATGAAGCGGTCGGTCAACACTGTCTTCGCTGACATCGCATTCAACACGGTCGGCACCCGGGCGGTCGGCAATGTCCTTGTGGCTGCTGGGATCCCGGCGGCGGTCGGACCGGACAAGACACCGGTCGCGGGTGAGTCGGGCCGCCCGCCGTCGCTTGTCCTCGGGCTCGGTGGCGCGCCCTACCAAGCGCGGGTCGTGGACATCGCCGCCGCGTACGCCACGCTCGCGGCCGAAGGCACGAAACACCGGCCGCATCTGGTGGCGCAGGTCATCGACCCGCAGTCCGGCGCCACGATCTTCGACAGCGGCTACTCCCGCAGCGAGGATGCGTTCGAGCCCAAAGACAGCGGCACCAACAAGCGGATCGCCCGCAACATCACCGAGTCCCTGCTGCCCATCCCGCCTCTGAACCGCATCCCCTGCCAAGGACAACACCAGTGCGCGGGAAAACCCGCGACGATCCTGTGCCAGGGCGGGAACGCGGCTTGCGGCGCGTGGATGGCGGGGTACACCCCCGGCATTTCAGTGGCGGTGCACATCGGGGCGGACGAGTTCGCGCCCATCCCGCCGCAGAGCACCGAACTGGCCGGAGGGATCTGGCAGAAGTTCCTCAACGACTACCTCACCACCCGGCCGGTCCGGCAGTTCCCGCCGTTCGAACCCATCCGGCGCTGACTACACGCAGAGCTTGGCCTCGATCAACGACGCCAAGGTCGCGTGACCTGCCTTGTTCAGGTGCAGAACGGCAACAGGGCCTTCCTGGCCAGGCGCAAGGGCATCGAAGCCGCGGTAGAACGAGGGCCCGGCCTCGCACAGCGAATGACCCGCGAACGAAGGCCGCAGGTACCCCGGGTAGGCGAACTCGCTGACATACGTGCCAAGGCCGGCCGTGACCGAACGAAGACGAGCGTCCAGCGCGGTCGCGATCCGGCTGCCGTCAGTGCGTTCCGGCGCGGTGATGATGCCGTCGCCGCAGATCGGGTCGAGCGGCACGCCCTGGGCGTTGGCGCCGTCGGTGATCTGGCGGCCGTACCCGGTCACCACGACCTGGGCGCGTGGGCTGCGGGACTTGACCTCCTTCAACAACGCTCGGAGATCCTGGCCCATCGCGTCCAGGCGCTGGATCGTGGCGTCCGCCGGGGCACCCGAACAGTCACCTTGAATGCACAGGCCCGCGAACGAGGCCAGGTCGATGTCGTTGCCGCCGATGGTCAGCGTGACGATGTCGGTGTCGCGCTTGAGGCTGTCCAGCTGCGGCGGCTGGTCCTGGAACGTCCGGCGCAGGTCCGGGATGGCCGCGCCACTGCAGGTCACGTTGGTGAAGGAGACCGTGCGGCCCTTGGCGCGCAGGCTCGCCACCAGGTCCGCGGTGTAGGAGTTGGCGCTGTGGAAGCACTTCCCCTCGGTGCCGGGCTCGTAGTCGCCGGCCCCCACGCCGGACGCGGAGGAGTCCCCCAGTGCCACGATGTTCAGCGTCGATGCCGACGCCGAAGCGGCAGGTGCCATGGCGGCCGCCGCCACGCCGGCGACGACCGCTGCGATGAGTCTTCTCATGGCCTGAACAATGCCAGTTCCGCCTTGCCAAAACCCTTGCCTGACAGGAATTGGTCAATCTCTCACAAAACCGTCACAACGCCGAGGGCACCGTCGACGCGCACCCGGTCTCCAGTGGACAGTCGCGAAGTCGCATTGCCACAGCCGACCACCGCGGGTATACCAAGCTCGCGGGCGACGATCGCGGCATGCGACAACGGCGCGCCGACATCTGTGACAACGGCCGCGGCTCGCGGAAACAGCGGCGTCCACCCGATGTTCGTGACGGTCGTGACCAGGATCTCCCCCGGCTGCAACGCCTCGGCTTCCTCCACTGTGGACACCACACGCACCACACCCTCCACCACCCCAGCAGCACCAGGAAAGCCCTTGATGCCGTCGGCGGAGGAGGGTTGCTGCCAGGTATCGGGATCGAACGCGCCCCGGATCAGGGTCGGATACGGCGGCAACGACCTGTAGTGCTCGTAGGCCGCCCGCCGGACCGGGACCTGGACGACCGACCCGGATCCGTCCAGGACCGCGAGGATCTCGGACAACGTGAGGAAGAACAGGTCATCGCCATGTCCGGTCAGCTCGCCGGCCCGCAGGACGAACGCGCGGAACACCCCGAAGGTCCGGACCATCTCCGAGCGGGACCGTTCCCGGGCCTGGGCAACCGAAAGCGCCTTGTCGAGCTGCTTGCGGACCTTCGGCGCCTTGTCCGGGTGCGCGGCCACCAGCCGTTCCCACGCGGCGGCACGCGCGGATGCCTGCGCTGCCAGCAACTCCTCCGGCGAACCGGTGAACGCGTCCCGCTGACGGGAGATCCACTCCGGGTCCTCGGCCGGCCGCGGCGCGGACAGCTCGTACTCGTCCGGGCCCCGATGCCCCCACGCCTGGGCGTACTCCTCGATAGACAGAGAACCTTGCCGCAGCTGAGCCAGGCCCAGCACCGGGCCAAGGCTGGCGAGCGACGCACCCGACCCGGTCAGCAAGGTCGCCGCATCCGCCTCACCGACCAGGGAGGTCAGGTACGGGCCGAGCTTGGCCGCACCGAGCTGACGGGCCCCAACGTCCAATGTCTGGCACACCACGTGCAACAGATCGTCCACATCGGACTTCCACAGCGCCAGCAATACGGCCGCAGACCCAGCCGAGTCGATCCGACGTGTCAGATCGGCGCACACCGAAGGAGTCGTCTCCAGCAGGGAAGGCAGGTTCCTGCGGTACGCACGGCCCTGCCGGATGAACAGCCGGACCGCCGGCAAAGCGGCCTTGATCAGCGCGAACCTGGACAACGGCAGCGGCGGCACGGGGACGTCGATCCGGCCGAAGGTCTGCTCGTTGGCCTGGCGGACCGCCTTCTCCATGCCGAAGGCGCGGCCGATCGCCATGCTGGTGGACAGGCTCAGGTAGAACCGGCCGCCGATGTTGCCCGAGGTCGGGTGCCCGGCGACCGCCGGCATGGCCAGCTCCTGGATGACCGACCAGGTCACCGGGGTCATCACGCTCGGCACCGCCTCGCTGACGTTCCCGTTGGTCCACAGGTAGTCGCCGAGCAGGCTGTCGTTCCAGGCCTCGCGGGGCACCGGCAGGCCGGTGACCGGCCGGGCCTGCAGGATGACGAACCGTCCATCGTGGACGGCCCACTCGACGTCCATTGGTGTGCCATAGAGCCGTTCGATCCGCGTGCCCAGCCGCGCCAGTGCGAGCGCCTCGGCCTCGGTCAGCACCGGTTCGTCGCGCAGCTCCTCCGGTACCGGTTTCTCGGCCGTCCCCTCGGCGGTCTGGACGGTCATCACGGTCTTCGTGTGCACATCCGCGCTGATCAGGGCTCCGGACTTGGCCACGGTGAAGCTGTCCGGGGTGACCTGTCCGCTGACGAGCGCCTCGCCCAGCCCCCAGGCCGCGTTGATCACGAGTCGATCACGATCTCCGGTCATCGGATCAGCGGTGAACATCACACCGGCGGCCGTCGCGGGCACCAGATCCTGGACCACTACGGCTATCGCGATGTCTTCATATGAAATGTTGTTTCGTTCTCGATAAACAATCGCGCGGGCGGTCCACAGTGAGGCCCAGCACCGTTTGACCGCATCGAGTACGGCATCCGGCCCAGTGATGCCGAGAAAAGTGTCATGCTGGCCGGCGAAGGACATGTCCGGGAGGTCCTCCGCGGTCGCCGAGGACCGGACAGCCACCGTTCCCATGCCGGAATACGCATCCCAAATGCTGGACACGACTTTCGGCGGGACTTCCGCATCCGCGAAGGCCGCCCCAATCGATGCAGCGATCGAAGCGGCCGCCCGTTCAGTACCAGCGGTGTCTCCTGGCGAGAGTTTCCCCAGTACAGACGCGATCTGCGCGGACAGACCACCGGCCGCCAAGAACGCGCGATAGGCGGCCGTGGTGACGTGGAAACCGGACGGGACGGGTACGCCGGCGGCGGCGAGCCGGGCCAACGACGCTCCCTTGCCCCCAGCCGTAGGGAGATCAGCCTTACTGTCGTCCAAACGGAGTATGAATGCGTCGTTCACCTACGCATAGTGGCACGAATGGACCAGCCGAGTCGCGGAATTACTCACCACGGGTGACCATTTCCGGTATGACCAGCCCGCCTTCCGACGCGCGTCACGAGCCGGCCGCCGCCGTCCCGGGCGGCGAATCACCGGAAACACCAGCCTCACCAGCACCCCGGCCCGACCCCCATTCGGTGACGAAAGCCACCAGAATCAGCGGCACGTGGGTCGCCGTGATAGTGGCTACGATTGTCCTCGTCTTCCTGCTGATTTTCATTCTGCAGAACCTCGGCACGGTCACCGTGACGTTTCTCGGCCTTTCCCTGGAACTCCCGCTCGGCGTGGCCCTGCTGTTCGCCACCGTGATCGGCGCCGCACTCGTGATACTGATAGGTGCGGCACGCATCCTTCAGCTCCGGCGAAGGGTCCGCCGCGCTAGCACTGAGTAACCGAACTCACCGCCACTGGTGCCATCGGAGTAGCTGATCAGGTACTTGCGGTGGTCGCTAGGCTGTGCGCCGGGAGGCGAAAGGATTTCGGGCTCAGGCGCGGGCTGCGGTTTTGCCACGCGTTAACGCGCGGGCGACCGCTCGTTGTCATGAGCCCTTTACGTTCGCCACAGACAGGGCAACAGGCGCGGAGGGCCAGGTTCATGACGACTGAGCATAGTGACGCTCTGTCGCGAGATGACTACCGAACTCCAGGCACGTGCGCAGTCGCACGTGGACGGACCAGCGGGAACTCCATATCGGACCCGAACCCATCCCGGCCTGTGCCACCACATTCAGACCACCGTCGACCGTCCCGGAATGCACTGTCCGTTCCGGACCGCCCGGCCGCCGGTACCGCTCGACGTTGTCAGGTATTCACTGGCGCGTGGTCATGGTCAGACATGTTCATGCATCCAGCGCATTCGAAGATCCCCTGGAGATCCCGGCCGGCGCCTGAATCGGTTGCGATCCCCCGCTCGCGAAGACCGTAATTTCACCGCCGGAAAAAAGATCGGAACTCCCGACCCCGTCCCCCTGGAGTTCGTTGTGCAAACCCGTTCCGTCAGCCGCGTGCTGACCGCGTTTCTGTGCGCGCTCAGCCTGCTCGGCGTCACCGCTCTCTCGGCCTGCAGCGAGGCCCCGGCCGCACAGGGGGGCAAGGTCACCATCGGCTACTCCGCCTGGCCGGGCTGGTTCCCCTGGAAGGTGGCCGAAGAGCAGAAGTTGTTCGCCAAGAACAACGTCGAGGTCGAGCTGAAGTACTTCGACAGCTACACCGACAGCCTCAACGCGCTGTCCACCGGCGCGATCGACGGCAACAGCCAGACCCTCAACGACACCCTGGTGTCGGTCAGCGGTGGCGCCAAGCAGACCATCGTGCTGGTCAACGACAACTCGACCGGCAACGACAAGATCATCGCCCGGTCCGGCATCGCCAGCGTCGCCGACCTGAAGGGCAAGAAGGTCGCCGTCGAGCAGGGCACCGTGGACCACTACCTGCTGCTGCTCGCCCTGGCCGAGGCGAAGCTGACCGAGAAGGACATCAACCTGGTGCCGATGGCCACCGCCGACGCCGCCGCGGCGTTCAAGGGCGGCCAGGTCGACGCGGTCGGCGCGTTCGCCCCGTTCACCTCCACCGCGCTGGAACTGCCCGGCAGCAAGGCGATCGCCACCTCAGCGGAGTTCCCCGGTGCCATCCCCGACCACCTGGTGCTCAAGGCCGACCTGGTCAAGGACCGCCCGCAGGTGGCACAGGCACTGGTGAACACCTGGTTCGACACGATCAAGTGGATCAAGGACAACCGCGACGGCGCGATCGACATCATGGCCAAGCAGGGCCAGGTGTCCAAGGACGAGTACAAGTCCTACGACGCGGGCACCACGATCTTCACCCGCCAGCAGAACCTGGACGCGTTCACCCCGGGCACCACGGCGCAGCACCTGAACCACCAGGCGTCGTCCATTGTGGACTTCATGCTGAGCACCGGGCTGGCCAAGACGAAGCCCTCGCTGGACGGCCTGTTCAACGACACGTTCGTCAAAGCGGTCCCTCAGTGAAACCCGTCGCCGTCGACCGGGCGGAGCTGAGCGGAGGTGCCATGACCGAAAGTCAGGGCGACCGCAAGGACTGGCCGCCGCTGCCCTCGCGGCGGCGGCCCCGCCACACGTCCCCGCTGCTGACCATCCGCACCCCGATCCCCGGCCGGGCGCGGTGGGTGCTGATGGTGCTGTCGTTCGCGATCCCGTTCGCGGCCTGGCTGATCCTCAGCGAGGCAAGGATCGTCGAGCCGCGGTTCCTGCCCACCCCGGGCGCCGCGTTCTCCGCGCTGTGGGACATGGCGCGGTCGGGCCAGCTGTGGACCGACACCTGGGACACAGTTCGGCGGATTCTGCTGGGCTTCGGCCTTGGTGTGCTGGTGTCGGTGCCGATCGGGTTCGCGATGGGCTCGTTCCAGGCCGGCCGCGCCCTGCTGGAGCCGGTGCTGGGCCTGGTGCGCTACCTGCCCGCGCCCGCGTTCATCCCGCTGCTGCTGATCTGGCTGGGCATCGACGAGGCGCCGAAGATCGCGCTGCTGTTCTTCGGCACGGTGTTCTTCAACATGCTGATGGTCGCCGACGTCGTGCGCCAGGTGCCGATGCCGATGATCAACGTCTCCTACACCCTCGGCGCCCGCCGCGGTGAGGTGCTGCGCAAGGTCGTGCTGCCGCACTCGCTGCCCGGCATGATCGACACGATCCGGGTGAACATCGCGGCCGCGTGGAACTTCGTGGTGGTGGCCGAGCTGGTCAGCTCGACCACCGGCCTGGGCCGCCGGATCATGCAGGCGCAACGGTTCCAGCACACCGACGAGATCTTCGCGATCCTGATCGTGATCGGTGTCCTGGGCGTGCTGATCGACGTGGCGCTGCGGCTGGTCCGCACCCAGGTGGGGCGGTGGGTGGTATGACGTCCTCGTTGGAGCTTCGCGGTGTGAAGAAGCAGTTCCAGGTGCGCCGCAAGACCATTCACGCGCTCGACGGCATCGACCTGACCGTGCCGGATGGCCAGTTCCTTTGTGTCGTAGGGGCCAGCGGCTCGGGCAAGTCGACGCTGCTGTCGCTGGTGGCCGGGCTGGACACGCCGACCGAGGGCACCGTCCTGGTCGACGGCCGGCCGGTCGAGGGCCCTGGACCGGACCGCGGCCTGGTGCCCCAGGCCGGCACGCTCTACCCCTGGCGGACGGTCGAGCGGAATGTCGCGTTCGGACTGGAGCTGCTCGCGGTGAACTCGGCCGAACGCGCCCGCCGGGTGGACTGGTACCTCGCCGAGACCGGGCTCTCGGAGTTCCGCCGGTCGCTGCCCCGGCAGCTGTCCGGCGGCCAGCAGCAACGCGTCGCCATCGCGCGGGCACTTGCCTGTGAGCCCGAGGTGCTGCTGCTGGACGAGCCGTTCGGCGCGCTGGACGTGCAGACCAAAGAGGACATGCAGGTGCTGATCCGGCAGATCTGGCTGGACACCGGCACCACGGTGCTGATGGTGACCCACGACGTGGAGGAAGCGGTGTTCCTGGGCCAACGGGTGGTCGTGCTGGCCTCCGACCCCGGCCGTGTCGCCGAGGACATCACCGTGGACCTGCCGCGCCACCGGGACCTTTCGGTGAAACGCACGCCCGGGTTCCTGTCGCTGCGGGCCACCATCGAAGATCTGGTCCGGGCACAGCACCGCAACGGCGCGGTCGTCTCTTGACTCGGAGGAGGTGAACAGGCGTGAAGCACGGCAAGAATCCCGGCAGGCGGGTCGCCCCGGGCACCCCGCTGCTGGGCAGGCTCGGCATCCGCGCGAAGCTGAACCTGTTGCTGGGCCTGCCCTTGGCCGCGGTGCTGCTGGTGGCGACGCCGTTCGTCATCAGCCAGGCGAGCGACGCCACGTCCGCCGGGCAGACCGCGGACTCCGCGGGCAACGCCCGTGAGCTGGGCGGCCTGATCTGGGAGCTGCAGAAGGAGCGTCTGCTCACCGCCGGGTACCTGGCCTCGCCGCACGCGAGCAGCGACGCCATGCAGAAGCAGCAGCGCAAGGTCGACGACACCGTCAACCAGGTGCGCGCGGCGCTCGGCCCGGACATGTCCGACGAGCTGGCGTCCTCCCTGACCCGGCTGGGGTCGCTGCGCGAACTGCGGGAGAGCGCTGTCCGCCGCGGTGTCGCGCCGGACTCCGTGGCCCGCACGTACCACGCGCTGGTCGACGCGATCATCGACGCGTTGCGGCTGGTCGCCGACCAGACCTCGGACGCGGAGGGCACCCGGCAGCTGACCGCGCTGGACGCCTTGTTGCACGCCAACGAGTACGGCGAGCTGCGCGGGATGTCGCTGATCGCGACCGCGGTCAACCCGGCCACCGGCCAGCTGCTGCTGGACGACGCCACCGGCCAGTCCCGGATGTTCACCGAGCGCTTCGTGCAGCAGGCCGACGTCGAGCACGCGGGCCTGGTCGTGCAGGTGAGTGAGGGCGACACCGGCCGCGCGGTCGACGCGCTCACCGGGCGCCTGCCCGACCCGCGCAACTCCGCTGCGGTGGAAGGGTTCGCGAGCGACGCGTTGAACGCGATCGGCGCGCAGTCCGGCCTGCGGCGCACCGTCCAGGACCGGGTCACCAGCCAGATCACCGACGCAGCCACCAGCCGTGCCGACAGTGCCAGCTCGCTGGCCTGGTTCATCGGTCTGGGCGCGGCCGGCCTGTTCATCCTGGTGGCGTTGCTGGCCGTGGTGGTCAGCCGGTCGATCGCCGGTCCGCTGCGCAAGCTGACCGACGCCGCCACGAACGTCGCCGACCTCGCCGAGACCGAGCTGGTCCGTGTGTCCGACACCGAGGAGGGCGCACAGCAGGAGCCCGTGCGGCTCGCGGCCATCGAGGTCAACTCCGCCGACGAGCTGGGCCAGCTCGCGGTGGCGTTCAACCGCGTGCAGTCGACCGCGGCCGGCCTGGTCGA
>CBIMJO010000175.1:0-10669 GCA_966244135.1 uncultured Actinocrispum sp.
CTCGCCCAGGAGGCGGATCTCGACCTCGTAGAGGTCGCCCCGCAGGCCCGCCAGCCTGTCTGCAAGCTCATGGACTACGGCAGGTTCAAGTACGAGAGCGCGCAGAAGGCCCGCGAGTCCCGGCGCAACCAGGTCCTCACGGTGATCAAGGAGCAGAAGCTCCGGCCGAAGATCGACTCCCACGACTACGAGACCAAGAAGCGGGCTGTCGTCCGGTTCCTCGAGCACGGGAACAAGGTCAAGGTCACCATCATGTTCCGCGGCCGGGAGCAGTCCCGCCCGGAGCTGGGATACCGGTTGCTGCAGCGGTTGGCCGACGACGTGGCCGAGTTGGGGGTCATCGAGTCCTCACCGAAGCAGGACGGCCGCAACATGATCATGGTGCTGGCGCCCCACAAGAACGCCAAGCCGCGGGGCAGGGCGAGCTCTCCGGACGCACCGGAGGAGACGCCGGACTCTGACGCTGCCGAGTAGCGCAGAGGCCCCGTCAGACAGACTGCCGACCGCCCGCCGATAGCGCGGGCGGCGGCACGAGATGAGGACGACATGCCGAAGAACAAGACGCACAAGGGCACTGCCAAGCGCTTCCGGGTGACCGGCGGCGGCAAGCTGAAGCGCGAGCGCGCCGGGCGCCGTCACATTCTGGAGAAGAAGTCCAGCAAGAAGACGCGCAGCCTCGAAGGCATCACCGATGTGGCGGCCAACGACGCCAACCGCGTGAAGCGCCTGCTCGGCATCTGAGCGACTTCCCCAGACCACCCGGCGGTTTCCCGCCCCTAGAGAGTGACAGGATGGACCCGTGGCACGCGTCAAGCGGGCAGTGAACGCCCAAAAGAAGCGCCGCACGACCCTTGAACTGGCCAGCGGCTACCGCGGTCAGCGTTCGCGGTTGTACCGCAAGGCCAAGGAGCAGGTGCTCCACTCGCTGAACTACGCCTACCGGGACCGCCGTGCCCGCAAGGGCGACTTCCGCCAGCTCTGGATCACCCGCATCAACGCCGCGGCGCGCCAGAACGGCATGACCTACAACCGCTTCATCCAGGGCCTCAAGGTCGCGGGTGTCGAGGTCGACCGCAAGATCCTCGCCGAGCTCGCGGTGAGCGACCCGGCCGCGTTCACCGCGCTGGTCGAGGTCTCCCGCGCGAACGTGCCGGCGCAGGAGCAGGCCTGAGCGAGCGTTTTCCACGACCCGGGGCGGTGCAGCTCTTCACCGAGCGCACGCCCCGGGTCGCTGCTGCGCGGCAGTTGACCAAACGGGCCGGGCGGGAGCGGGCCGGCCGGTTCCTCGCCGAGGGCGCGCAGGCGGTCCGCGAAGCCGTGCGGTACGGCCAGGTTCACGAGATCTTCGTGACCCAGCAGGCCGCCGAGCGGAACGCCGACCTGTTGTCCACTGTGGACGTACCGGTGTCGGTCGTGACGGACAAGGCCGCCGACAGTCTTTCGGAAACCGTGACGCCGCAAGGCATCGTCGCGGTGTGCGAGCTGCTCGACGTCTCCCTTGAAGAGGCCCTCGCCGCGCCGAAGCTGGTGACTGTCCTGGTTGGAGTGTCCGACCCGGGCAACGCCGGCACGGTCACACGAGTGTCCGACGCCGCCGGCGCGTCGGCGGTGATCTTCGCCGGTGACACCGTCGACCCCCACAACGGCAAGTGCGTCCGCGCCTCCACTGGCAGTGTCTTTCACCTGCCGTTGGCCCGTGCGCGCAACACCACCGCGGTCTTCGACGCTTGCCGAGCCGCCGGTCTGCGCTTGGTGGCCGCTGACGGCTACGCGACGACCGATCTCTACTCCGCCGATCTGTCCCGGCCAACGGCATGGGTGTTCGGCAGCGAGGCGCACGGTCTGCCCAGCGAAATCCTTGATGCCGTCGACGAAGCCGTGCAGGTTCCCATCTACGGCAAGGCGGAGAGCCTGAATCTGGCCACCGCGGCGGCTGTTTGCCTGTACGCCAGTGGCTATCAGTTGAATTCATGATCTAGCCGCGCCGGTAGTCAACCCCCTACCGTGGGTGATGTGCGAACCCTGCTCGCTGTCGGTCTGATGTTCACACTGGTTCCCGCCCTGCCCGCTGCGGCGCAGGCGGAACCGGCCCAGCACACGATCACCCTGGTCACGGGCGATCAGGTGGTGGTCAACGGCGGACAAGTCGCGCCGCTGCCAACCCAGGGCCGCGCGGGAATCGCCTACCACACCTACGAACTCGCAGGTCACACGTACGTTGTCCCGATGGACGCGGCGAGTCTGGTGGCGTCCGGCCGCCTCGACCGCAGGTTGTTCGACATCACCGCGTTGCAGGAGTTCGACTACGGGCAGACCACAGACATCCCGCTGCTCGTCGACAATGGCAAGGCGCAGACGTCGGCCGTCCGCGCGCCGAAAGGCCAGGCCTGGGCGTCGATCAAGGCCGGTACCGGCAAAGTCTGGCTCGACGGCAAACGCAGGATCGACCTGGCCGAGAGTGTCCCGCAGATCGGGGCACCGGCCGCGTGGCAGGCGGGCTACACGGGCAAAGGCGTGACGGTCGCGGTGCTGGACACCGGGATCGACGCTACCCACCCCGACTTCGCCGGGCGGATCGCGGACACCCGCAGCTTCGTGTCCGAAAAGGACGCCGACGACAAGATCGGTCACGGCACGCACGTCGCGTCGACGATCGCGGGCGCCGGGAGCAAATACCGTGGCGTGGCACCGGATGCGACCCTCGTGGTGGGCAAGGTGTGCGAGGAGGACGGCTGCCCGGAGAGCGCCATCCTGGCCGGGATGGAGTGGGCGGCCCGCGAGAAGCACGCGCAGGTGATCAACCTGAGCCTGGGCGGGCCGAACACCGAGGACGTCGACCCGCTCGAGGCCGCGATCGACAAGCTCACCGCCGAGACCGGTGCCTTGTTTGTCGTCGCCGCAGGCAACCAGGCGTTCAAACCCGAGTCCGTGTCCTCGCCGAGCACGGCGGATGCCGCGCTTTCCGTTGGTGCCGTGGACAAGAAGGACAACGAGGAGGCGTACTCCAACCCTGGCCCGCGCTTTTCCGACGGCGCCATCAAACCGGAGATCGCCGCGCCGGGCACGAGCATCGTCGCCGCCCGCGCGACCCACAGCGACCTGCCCAAGGTCGACGGCATCTACGCACGGCTGAGCGGCACCTCGATGGCCACGCCGCACGTCGCCGGTGCCGCCGCACTCCTTGCCCAGCGCCAACCCGCTTGGCACGCAACAGAACTCAAGTCCGTCCTGGTCTCCGCGGCCAAACCGACCGCGAAAGGCGATGTGTTCGCCGAAGGCGCGGGCCGGGTCGACGTCGCCCGCGCGATCAAGCAGGACGTCTTCGCCACGAACACGGTGAACCTCGGCCTGCAACGCTGGCCGCACGAGGACGATCAGCCCGTCGACGGCACGATCACCTACCGCAACGCCGGATCCGCGCCGGTCACGTTGTCCCTGTCGGTGACCGGCAGCGCGTTCTCCGCGAAACAGAACGAGATTACCGTCCCGGCGAACGGCGAAGCCACCGCGACTGTCACAGCCGACACCCGCACCGGACCAGACGGCCGCCTCACCACCCGTGTGGTCGCGACCTCCGGTGACCTCAAGCTCGTCACCCCGGTCACAGTCAACAAGGAAGTCGAGAGCTACGACCTGAAGGTGACCCAGATCGGCCGGGACGGCAAACCGTCGCCGATCGTCGCGACGATGGTGCTCGGCATGGACTCGTTGGCCTCGGACACCCCATACGACACCGATGGCACCGTGACTCTCCGCCGTCCCAAAGGAAAGTACATTGTGGACGGTCTGGTGCCCGCCAAGGACAGCCTGAGCCACATCACCCAGCCGCTCCTGGTGCTTGACCATGACACGACTGTCGTTCTGGATGCGCGGGAAGCCAAGCCGATCAAGCCCACGGTCAAGGGTGCCGGCGGCGAGTACGCGTTGCAGGATGTCGGCCTGGTCCGGTTCTGGGACACTCCGGCCGGGCAGGCCGGGTTCCTCAGCGGGATCCAGGAGTTCGGCTTCGACGCGCCCGCGAGTGCCTTCCACACCGCGCAGATCGGGCCGCCGATCCCGGAGAATGACCTGCGGGCCTGGGTGAACGTCAAGGTCGCCGACCCGGGTGCCAAGCACCAGTTCGTCGACAGCCCGTATGTCTACCACCTGTTCTGGGGCTTCACCGGGACTTACCCGAACGGCTTCGCGCCCGTCGTGGAACAGTCCGACTTCGCCGCGGTACGTCAGCACTACGACGCGACGAGCGCCGGGAAGTACGGGATTGTGTGGTCGTTCGGTTCGACGGCTGAGGTGCAACGTCGAGTTGGCGTCCCGCTCACGGTCACGTTGCCCTTCGAACGCACCGAGTACTACCAGGCGCAAGGCCGTACCTGGCTGCAGAGCTTCGGTCAGGCCGTGAAACCGTTGTCGTTCCCCGACTTGAGCAACGTCGAGGAGAACACGCCACAGGTGCTGGCCGCGGGGTCGACCTCGGTGCGGCACTGGAACCGTGGCGTGTTCGGGCCTTCGTTCGCCCCAGCGGGTTCGCCGGAGCAGTACAGCGCGGTCCGGCTGGACGACAAGATCATCATCCACGCGCCGGGCTACTCCGACGGCAGCATCGACCGGCTCGGCTACCCGCTGGCGACCAAGTCGAGCCGGATCGCGTTGTACCGCAACGGTCAGCTCGTCGCCGACCGCAAGGACCTGTTCGACGACATCTTCGCGGGCCAGCCCGCCGAGCAGGCCACCTACCGCGCCGAGGTCGACCTGACCCTGGACGACACCAAGCTCCCGCTGTCCAGCTTCACCCACACCGCCTGGACCTTCACCTCGGCGCAAGCGCCTGAGCGGCAAGCACTTCCGCTGATGACCGTGCGCATCTCGCCCAACCTGGACGGTCAGAACTCGGCCAAGGCGGACAACCTGTTCGTGATCCCGGTTCGCCTGCAACGCAACCCGGGCAGCACGCCGTCGAAGGTCTCCGAAGTGACGGTGGAGTCATCGTTCGACGACGGCGTGACCTGGCGCGATGTCCCCGTGTTCGCGGGAGACGAAATCTGGTACGGCCTGGAGACCAACTCGGCCGCACCAGGTTTCGCCTCCCTGCGGGTGACCGCGACCGACGAGGCGGGCAACAAGGTCGAGCAGACCTTCGTCCACGCCTACCGGATCGGTCACTGACGGAGTGGAGATGTGCGTGTCGATCCGCTTGTTCGGCTTGACCTGGCCGTCGCCGAAGCGGGATTCAGTCCCGTAGCCGGGCGGTGAGCGCGCGGGCGGTGGTGTCCTGGTGGATGACCTTGCCCTGGGCTTCCAGTGACTTGCTGAGGATGTCGAGGATGCGGGCGACGATGCTCTGTGGCGTTTCGGGTGTCAGCAGGGGGATGGTCTGGCGGGCGAGGGTTTCCGCCTTGGCGGGGGCTTTCAGGGCCATGTGGGCGCGGGCGGCGCGGACCATCAGGAAGATCTGCCAGTCGGGCTCGTCGATGCCGGATACGAGGGCGGCCGCGTTCATGTTGTCCGCCAACGACTCCGCGTGCCTGCCCTGCTGTGCGTAGGTGTAGCCCCGCAGTTCCAGGACTTCCGCGGAGAGGCGGGCGGTGAGGTCGCCTTCGCCCTCGGGGACGTGGGACATCGCGCGTGCGAGGTGCGACAGCGCTGTGGGCTGGTCGGTGTCGGCGATCGCGGCGGCCGCTTTGACCCAGGCGTGCAGCGCTTCGGTCGGCAGGCCGGCGAGCTCCCACAGTTCGGCGGAACGGCGGTGGCAGCGCTCGGCTTCGGCGACGTCGTCGAGCGAGTAGTTGATCGCGCCCAGGCCCGTCCACACCATCGCCTGCGAGCTCGCCGGAGCCGAGGTGATGTGCGAAAGCATTGCGGTGAAATGCTTCTTGGCCTCGCCGTACTCGCCCAGCTCGCCGCACACGGTCGCCAGCCGGTAGCGGACCGGCATCACCCGGTCCATATCGGACGGATCCAGCAGCCGCAACGCCTCTTCCAGCGCCTCGGCCGCCTCGACCAGCCGCGAATGCGCCAGATACCCCGAGGACAACAGGTAGCAGGCCCGCGCGATGTCCGTCGCCGTCCCCTCTGCCCGGCACACCGCCACGGTGTCGACGAGATCCGGCAGATGGGCGCCGGACCGGTCGAGGTTGTCCAAAATGGTCATCCGGTGCAGCAGCACATCCGGCAGCCACGGCCCCGGATGCGGCCGCGCGAACTCGACCAGTTCAGCAGCCACCGTAAGGGAAAGCTCGACATCTCCGCGCACCTCGGCGATGGCCGCCCGGGCCCGCAGACCATGGAACCTGTCGCCCGGCCGAAGCCCCGGCACCGTCAGCACCTGCGCCAGCAGGCTCTCGGCCGCGCCCAGGTTGCGTTGCCGCCCTTCATGATCCGCCATCTCCAGCAGGATCGACGGCACCCGGTCCGGGTCGGTCTCCTCGGCCAGATGCAACGCGTCGGCCAGCAACTCACCCGCCCGCACATGCTCATGCCGTTGATCCAGCAACTCACACAGGATCAGCCGGACCAGGATCCGCCCGGTCGACGACGAGTACTTCTCGGCCGACTCCAGCGCCCGCTCGGCCAGCTCGATCCCGCCGTCCAGGTCCCCGGCCTCCGCCGTGAGCACCCCGAGCCGGGCCGAGAACCGCGCCGCCTGGTCGTCCTCGCCCGCCTCGACCAGCCGGTGGACCGCGGCGGCGAGCTTGTCCCGCACGTCGGCGGACCGCGCGTTGAACACGATGATCCGCCGGGCGGCGATCCGTGCCGCGAGATTGGCCGGCAGCAACGGATCCAGGTCCGCGGGCAGCGACTTCAGCAGCCGGTAGCCGGTCAGGAAGTCGTTCTCCTCGTAGGCCAGATGCGCCTGGTAGGCCAGTTCCACCGGATCCGCGCTGACCGGCGCGGGCTCCCCGGAGACGACCGGGTTGGGCACGGCGAGCGGCACCCGCACGGTGTCAGGCGCGTCCACAATGGACTGGATTCGCTCGGACTGGCGCCGGGTCCCGTTGCGCCGGTCGAACTGCACGGCGAGGTCACGGGCGGTGGTCTCGAGCTGGGACCGCAGCTGGAGGGCGGAGAGGGTCTCGGTGGCGCCGCTGGGCAACGGGACGGTCAGCGTGACCTTCTCGGGCGAGTCGAGCCGGCTGAGCAGCAGGGCGGCGCTGGCGGCGAAGTTCATCGTGCCGATCGGGCTGGTCGCGTGGTGCACCTGGTCCAGATGTCTTCGCAGCAGCTCCATCCCGCGCGGCACGTTCCCGGTCACCGCGCAGAACTCCAGATGCAGCCCCACGTAGCCCTGGCCGGCCTGCTCCCGCGACCGCCGGTACGCGGTCAGGTGCGCGTCCCGCGCGCGGTCGATCTCGCCCAGCGCGGTCAACGCGGGCAGCAGCGCGGTCAGCACCCCCTCCGGCTGCGTGGTGCACGTGAACGACCCGGCCAGCGCGGGTTCCGCGTGCCGCAACGCCTCCTCGTACCGGCCGCGCGACACCAGGTGCTCGACCTGCTCCTCGACCACACAGCCCGCGCAGTCGCTCATGTCGTCGCGCTCGGTCGCGACGAACCGCGCGAACATCTCGTCGGCCAGCTCGAAGTCACCGATGTGCGCGGCGGTCAGCACCCGCTGCCCGTACACCGGCTGCAGCGAGTACCCGAGCCGCTTGTACCGCGACTCCAGGTCGTTGAGCACCGACGAGATCTGCTCCAGGCTGAACCGGGGATCGCGGCGAAGGCCCACCGGCACCCACTTGTACGCCCAGTTCAGGCTGTGCAGCTCGTTCTCGCTGAACATCGAGATGTCCCGCTGCTCGGCGGTCCGGCACCAGGCGATCGGCGCCAGGATCAGGTCGTAGCGGTTGAGCCAGTAGCAGGAGTCGATCAGTGCGATCCGGCAGGTCGCGGCCAGCATGTCGTGGCCGGCGGCGTCGGCGGCGCGGGCGGCGCGCTCCAGCGCCTCGTGCCGGGGCATGCCGGTGGGCATCGCGATGGCCTCGTTGAACAGCTCCTCGGCACGGGCCCGGTCGTCGGTCATCCGCGGACCGCCCGGTCGAGCAGGTCGAGGAACGAGCGGTTCAGCGCGGCGGTGTCCTTGGGCCGCATGGGGCGCCGCGACTGCAGCAACGCGTGTACGTACAACGACTCCACGGTCAACTCCGCCAATGCCCGGTCGGTCAGCTCGGCCAGCCTACGCACCAGCGGATTGCGCGTGTTCAGCACCAGCTGCTGGCCCGCCTGCGAGACCGGTCCGGTCAGCTGGCCGAGCAGCTCGGCCCACAACGGGTCGGCGTCTTCGCTGATCCGGGACGCGTCGTGCTGCCGCTCCCGGTCCGCGTCGGTGATCAGCAACGCGGGCAGCGAGACCGGGTCGAACTCCCGGGCCACCGCCTCGCAGTCGTGCCGCTCCAGCACCGCCCGGGCCAGATCCAGGCTGCGGCGCAGGTCCTGCTCGATCTGCGCGGCGGGCTCGTCCATGCTGGCCAGCAGCTCGTTCGGCGCCACCCGCCGGGCCGCGGTCGGGCCGTGCACCTCCACCAGGCGCTTCAGCAGTTCCGCGTCGTAGGCGTAGCCCGCGTTGAGCAACCCGAGCCCCTGGGCCTGCGCGACCGCCGCGAACTGGCGGAACTCGTCGACGTCCGGCGTGTACAGGATCGTCGAGTGCCGGCGGCGGAAGTGCTTGAGCGTGGTGTTGCCGTCGGTGGTCTCGAACGGCAGCCAGTGCTCGACCAGCCGCAGCAGCTCGTCGTCCACCAGCGCCACGGACTTCATCCCCAGCTGGTGCTTGGCCAGCAGCGCCGACGCGCGGTCGGGGTCGGTGGCGCCCAGCCGGATCAGCCAGTCCTTGATCACCCCGCCCAGCTCGTCGCGGATCGCCAGCAGGGTCTCGTCCTGGTAGAGCGCCTCGCGACTCGCCGTCGGCCGCAGCGCGGAGGAATTCACCGCACAGCGCACGAAATACGCCCAATCCGGCAACAGTCCCTCTACCGAGTCGCCGACCAGCATCCGCTTGAGGTAGATGCGGTGCGCCTGGCGCGAGCCGGGATGCGCCGAGTCGGCCATCACGAAGGCGGCCCCGGTCAGCCCGACCGCGGGCACGTCCAGCGGCAGTACCTCGAACGGCCTGAACCCGAACGTGTGCTCGCAGTACCGGCCCATCCGTTCGCGGTAGGCCTCGGCGGGCTCGTCCGCGCGCTGCCAGGGCAGACCCGGCAGGGTGAGGCGTTCGTCACCGATGTGCACCTCGGCGGGCAGCAGCTCGCCGAACTCCCGGGCCAGCGCGGCCACCATCTCGTGGGTCAGCCAGTGTCCAGCATCCGGACGCGGCACCAGCGTCACCGTCGTGCCGATCTCCGCCCGTGCGTCCTCGTCGGCGAACACCTCGTAGGTGCCGTCGCTCTGCGCCACCCAGCGCACCGCGGGACCGCCCTTGGCGGACCGGCTGACCAGGCGGATCTCGTCGGCGACCAGGAAACAGGACAACAAGCCGACGCCGAACTGGCCAAGAAAGTCCTGCCGGGCGAACCCGAGCTCGTCGCGCTTGGACGTCTTGCCGAGCGTCGAGAGCAGCGTGTGCACCTCGTCCTCGGTCAGCCCGATCCCATTGTCCGAGACGCGCAGCGTGCCGTCCCCGGTCCGGTCGGACGGCTCGATGACGATCCGGGCGGCCACCTCGCCCCGCGCGGTGATCGCGTCGACCGCGTTCTGCAGCAGCTCACGGACGTAGACGCGCGGGCTGGAGTACAGATGCTGGCTCAGCAGCTCGATGACGCCGCGCAGATCGACGCCGAAGGAACGGGACATGACTACCGGCTGACCTCGACAAGTTCACTGGAAAACCGCTCGACCTTGAGTTGCGTCACTCTATCGGGCGAGTAGCCGGACCGTTACCTGGAGAGCGCCAGGCAGCCCTAATGAGTTGCGCGAGGTGAGGGTCGCCTACGATCGTTGAGCTACCGGCGCGCTCTTCAGCTCCATCGCCGAGCCCATGCCGGCCACAGCCACACTCTCGCGGACCCGAGGAGATGTCCAGCACCGATGTCCGGAGCCAACGACCCGTACGACCCCAAAGAGGTCGCGGCCCTCGCGCCGGAGACCCTGCAGCAGGCGGTCGACAAGGCGAAGGCCGAGTTCGCCGCGGCTGACAGCCTCGAGGCGCTGGCCGGAGTGAAACCGGCCCACCTGGGTGACAAGTCGCCCCTGCTGGTCGCCCGTCGCGAGATCGGGGCGCTGCCGCCCAAGGCCCGCTCCGAGGCGGGCAAACGCGTGAACGAGGCCCAGGGCCTGGTGAAGGCGGCGTTCGACGAGCGGCGCGCACAGCTCGAGGTCGAGCGCGACGAACGCGTCCTGCTCGAGGAGACCGTGGACGTGACGCTGCCGTGGGACCGCATTCCCGACGGCGCCCGCCACCCGGTCACCACGCTGTCCGAGCTGATCGCGGACGTGTTCGTGGGCATGGGCTACGAGGTGGCCGAGGGCCCCGAGCTGGAAGCCGAGTGGTTCAACTTCGACGCGCTCAACTTCCTGCCGGACCACCCGGCCCGGACCATGTCCGACACGTTCTACATCGCGCCGGCCGACTCCGGCCTGCTGCTGCGCACGCACACCTCACCGGTGCAGGTGCGCTCGATGCTCGAGCGTGAGCTGCCGGTGTACGTGGTCTGCCCGGGCCGCACGTTCCGCACCGACGAGA
>CBIMJO010000176.1:0-10647 GCA_966244135.1 uncultured Actinocrispum sp.
TGCGGGGGCGGCCGCGGGGACCCTTTAAAAACCTACCCGCGCCCCGACCCCATAAAGCCGACCGTCAGCAAAGCCGCACCGCCCCAGAAAAGGGCCCACCCCGAAAAGCCCAAGAGCGCCCGCGCCCCAAACACAGCCCGAAAACACAGTCCCCGAAAAAGAGAACCGCTAGTCTGCGCGCATGAACAAGCGGGTCATAACCGGCACAGCGGGGTTCGTGGCGGTCGCCGGCCTGGGCCTGATCAACAACTACACGGTCCGCGCCCTCGCCATGAACGCCATCCGCGACGCCTGGCAGTGGACCGCGATCGCCGCGGCGGTCACGATCCTCGCCGTCCTGGCCCTCCGCGTGTGGTGGCGAACTGCCTGGGCCTGGCTGGTCCTCGCCGGCGCGGCCCTGGGAATGCCAGTAGTCCTCGCCCCCGGCTCCACCAGCGAACTCATAGCCCTGGCGGCCCTGATCTCACCCACTCTCCTCATCCTGGGCACCCTCGCAACCGCGGCCTGGATCGGACAAGCAGGCCACAAAGGCCTGGGAGCCGCCCTAGCAGCCACAACAGTCGCGATGCCGACCCTGGGCCTGCTGTTCCTCAACCCACCCATGAGCGTCCTCGCAGCGATCTCCCTGTGCGGAGCCATAGGAGCGGTGTCGATGGTGCGCTTCGCGGTCCACGAAGAACGCCTGACCTGGACAACCACCGGAATAGGCGCCCTCGCCGCCCTGACACCCCTCGCGATAACAGAAATCAACCCCTGGATCGTCCTCCCCATCCTCCTGGCAGCCGCCCTCGCCGGAGGGATCCGCCCAGCCCTGGGCGCCGTGGTGATCGTCCTCGTGGGCATAGGCACGGTGGAGTCGATCTCGATGATCGTCTTCGCCGCCCGCCTCAACGACAACACGGTGCTGTTCCTGGCCTTCGCCGGAGTCGCCGTCGGACTCGCGGCCACCGTAACGAGATACCGCGTCTGGATAGCCGCAGGAGCCCTGATCGTCCTGGCCGTCATGATCCAGAACCCGGCCCTGCCGCTGGTGTTCGTCACGCTGATGGCGATCGTCGCCAAAACCGGCGCGATAGCCGACCTGATGAAGACCAACGCTTCTGTCTACATCGGACTCCTGGCCCCCGCGATCAACGCCGCCGCATGGGCGACCCAGTCCGCGGGCTTCCCCAAATCGGGATGGTCGACCGAGTACGGCATCATGCTCGCAGCAGCGGCCATACTCCTGGGCGCCCTCACCTACCGCCAGCGCGCCAAAGTGGCGTGAATGTCCTGCAGCGCCGAGTAAGAAGACCGATACACCGAATACAACGCCGCCATCCGGGAAGTATCCGCTGACGGCGTGAAAACCCGATCCTGCGCAACGGTTTCCGCGGCGGCGGTGTTGATGTCCGGGTAGATCCCCGCCCCCACCGCACCCAGCAGAGCCGCCCCCAGAGCGGCGCTGTCGTGCACCTTGAGCCGTTCCACTGGATGCCCCAGCACGTCCGCGTGGATCTGTGCCCACACATCACTCCGCGACCCGCCACCGGAAAAACTCAACGACGACAACGGCCGCCCGCAAGCCGCGGTCACGAACTCCAGCACATGCCGCCCCGACATCGCCACACCGGTGAGCACCGCCCGGGACATGTCCGCCTGAGTGGTCGAAGAACTCAACCCCAGGAAGCTCCCGCGCACATCGGGATCCCACAAAGGCGCCCGTTCCCCCAGAAGATGCGGCGTGAACACCACTCCATCAGACCCCGCGGCGGCCAAGTCGAGCACCTCGGCGATGGTCAACCCGCACACCCCGCTCCACCACCGCAAAGCGTCCCCAGCGGCCTGAGTAGGTCCGGCGTGCACGTAAAGCCCGTCCCTCGGCGGAAAAGCGACCACCCCCGAAGCAGGCAGCGACTGCCGCGAAGCCCCGGCGACAACGAGAGAAGTCCCGCACAACACCATGCCGCGCCCGGGAGTGGTGGTGGCTGTACCGAACACGGACCCGTAAGCGTCCATCGTGCCGACAACGAGTGAAGCGTCGAGGTCGAGCACGGTCCCGAGCTGAGCCGTCGGCGGCAGGATCTCCGGCAACCGCGAGGAAAGCCCGTCGACCAGCGCCACCGCCTCGGGAAAGTACCCGGAAGCCCCAGCCACCCGGACCCCGGACAACGGGTCGGTCGCCACCCGGCCGGTCAGCATGGCCGCGACGAAGTCCTTGGGGCTCAACACCCACGACGTCTTGGCCCACAGCGAAGGGTGCTCCCGCGCGAACCACTCGGCCCGCGCGGCCACGAAAGAGGCGTCCAGCGTGACCGGCCCGCCCCAGATCCGCTTCTTCTCGGCGAGGGTGAACCGCTCGTCGAACGCGCGAGCGATGTCCGCGCACCGCTGGTCCTGCCAGATGATCGCGGGCGCCAACGGCTCCAGCGACGAGTCGACGAAAACGTGGGTGTTCACCTGGCTGACGATGCCCACCGACCGGACCGTGGCCGGCCCGAGCCCGGCGAGCACCGAACGCAGGCCCTCCTGGGTGCCGTTCCACCAGTCCATCGGGTCCTGCTCGGCCCAGCCGGGCCGCGGCCGGCTGATCGGGTACGGCTTGACGTGCGTGGCAGCCAGCTGACCGTCCACAGTGAACGCGACCACCCGCACGGAGGTGGTTCCGACGTCGATGCCGAGCATCACATCTTTCACAGGCACAAACTATCTGTAAGCTCGCAGTGCTGGTGGTTCGCCGGGCATGCACGACGCGTGACCGGCGAGGCAAGAGGGAACCCGGTGGGAATCCGGGACTGCCCCGCAGCGGTGAGCGGGAACGACCGCCGTCATGAGCACTGGGCGCGAGCCTGGGAAGCGACGGCCAGTAGGTGTGAGCAAGGCGCCCGCGAGTCCGAAGACCTGCCACTGGTGCGCGCGTCGCGAACCAGTGACGCGCGCCGGTCCGGAGCCTCTCGGGCGGGCTCACGCGGTCTTCCGGCGTGCCTTTCCGAGCGGCTCCCACGAGCTCGCGAGGAGAGAGCTGTGATCGGTTCTACAGTCCTGGGCTACCCGCGGATCGGTCCGCGCCGGGAGCTGAAGAGGGCGCTGGAGCAGTACTGGGCGGGGCGGCTCGATATCGTCGGCCTGCGCGCGGTGGCCCGTGACCTGCGCCGCGACACCTGGACGACGCTGGCCGGAAGTGGCCTGGACTCGGTCCCGGGCAACACCTTCTCGTACTACGACCAGGTGCTCGACACCACGATGCTGTTCGACGCGCTGCCCCAGCGGTTCCGCGACCTGGCCCTCAACGGCCTGGACACGTACTTCGCCATGGCCCGCGGGCACGACCGCGTGCCGGCCATGGAGCTCACCAAGTGGTTCGACACGAACTACCACTACCTGGTGCCGGAGCTGGGGCCGGAAACGGTGTTCCGGCTGACCGGGGACAAGCCGGTCGCCGAGTACCAGGAGGCGCGGTCGCTGGGCGTGGAGACCCGCCCAGTGCTGCTCGGGCCGGTCACGTACCTGCTGCTGGCCAAGGGCGCCGGCATCGACCCGCTCGACCTGCTGGACCAGCTCGTCGACCAGTACATCGAGCTGCTCGTCCATCTGGCGGCCACGGGGGCCGAATGGGTGCAGTTGGACGAGCCCGCGTTCTGCGCGGACCGCGCCGGCGCCGAACTCGCCGCCCTGCGCCGCGCTTATGACCGGCTCGCGTCCGTGCACCAGCGGCCGAAACTGCTGGTAGCCGGGTACTTCGGCGACTTCGGCCCGGCGCTGCCGGTGCTCGCCGGGACGGCCGTCGAGGCGATCGCGGTCGACCTGGTGGCCGGTCCGGACCAGGCCGACGCCATCCCGGGCATCACCGGGCTGCGGCAGAAGACCCTGGTCGCGGGCGTGGTCGACGGCCGCAACATCTGGCGGGCCGACCTGGGCGCGGCCGCGTCGAAAGCCGTGCGGCTGATGGGATCGGTCGGCGAGCTGGCCGTGTCGACGTCCTGCTCGCTGCTGCATGTGCCGTACGACCTGGCCGCCGAGCCCGCCCTGGAGGTCGCTCCGCGGCTCGCGTTCGCGCGGCAGAAGGTGGACGAGGTCGTACTGCTCGGCCGCGCCCTGCGCGAGGACGACCCGGTGATGGTCCGCGCACTCGCGGAGACCGGCGAGGCCGTGCGCGAAGGGGTCGCGTCCGCGCGGCGGGATGATCGCGTGCGCGCCGAGATCGACGGTCTGAAGCCGGAACACCGTCGCCGTGCGCCTTATGTCGAGCGAGCCGAGGCACAGGCGAAGAAACTCGGCCTGCCGCCGCTGGCGACCACGACGATCGGCTCGTTCCCGCAGACCGTGGACGTCCGCAAGGCCCGCGCGGACGCGAAAGCCGGCCGGATCACCGAGGATGAGTACGCGGGCCGGATGCGCGCCGAGATCGACCGGGTCATCGCGCTCCAGGAGGAGATCGGCCTGGATGTGCTCGTGCACGGTGAGCCCGAGCGCAACGACATGGTGCAGTACTTCGGCGAGCTGCTGGACGGGTTCGCGTTCACCGAGAACGGCTGGGTGCAGTCGTACGGGTCGCGGTGCGTGCGGCCGCCGATCCTGCACGGCGATGTCTCGCGACCGGCGCCGATGACCGTCGAGTGGGCCCGGTACGCGCAGTCCAGGAGTGCCAAGCCGGTCAAGGGGATGCTCACCGGCCCGGTGACGATCCTGGCCTGGTCGTTCGTGCGCGACGACCAGCCGCCAGCGGTGACAGCGGACCAAGTGGCGCTGGCGCTGCGTGAGGAGATCCGGGACCTGGAGGCGGCCGGGATCACGGTCGTCCAGGTCGACGAGCCCGCGCTGCGGGAGCTGCTGCCGCTGCGTACGGCGGATCGCAAGGCGTACCTGGACTGGGCGGTCGGCGCGGTCCGGCTGGCCGCCGGTGGCGCCTCGGCGGCCACCCAGATCCACACGCACCTGTGCTACTCCGAGTTCGGTGACGTGATCGAGGCGATCGACGGGCTGGACGCGGACGTCGCCACGATCGAGGCCGCACGGTCCAAAATGGAGGTTCTGGACGACCTTGCCGCGATCGGCTACAGCCGTGGCGTCGGCCCTGGTGTGTATGACATCCACTCGCCGCGGGTGCCCAGCGAGGACGAGATGACCCAGCTGCTGGCCGCCGCGATCCGCGCGGTGCCGGCCAAACGCGTCTGGGTGAACCCGGACTGCGGCCTGAAGACCCGCGGCTACGCCGAGGTCGAACCGGCGCTGCGCAACCTCGTGGCGGCCGCGCGCCGGATCCGTGCAGTGCTGTAGGGCCCTCGCCCGCACGGGGGAGCGGCGAGTTCTCGCCGTTTCCCCGTGCGTCAGAAGTCCTCTGAGGACACTCCGGCGTCGGTCAGCAACTCCGTTGCCTCGTCGTAGGAATCCTCGTCGACCATGATCCGGGTGATCACGGTGTTGATGGAGCCGTCGATCACGCCCATCAGCGAGTCGGCGACGGAGTGGTTGATCTTCGCGTCGGTCAGCACGGACTTGGCGAACGAGATCACCACGGGGTTGTTGGAACGCAGCACCTCTACCATGGCCCCGACGATGCCACGGCCGGATCGACGTCCTGTGTACGTCCTGTGGACGGACTCAGCGGCCTGGTTGGTTACCGTGGCCCAATGAGCGGACAGCTGCGGTTCGAGGTGCTTGGGCCGGTTCGGGCGTGGCTGGGGGATACCGAGGTCGAGCTCGGCACCCCTCAGCAGCGCGCGATCCTGGGCATCCTGTTGTTGCGCACCGGCGGCGTGGCCATGCCCGAGCAGCTGGTGGCCGCGATCTGGGGCGCGACCGCGCCGCGGGCCGCGGGCAGCACGGTCCGCACGTACGTTTCGCGCCTGCGCCGGGCGCTAGGGCCGGTGATCGAGTCGGTCGGCGGCGGCTACGCCCTGCCCACCGAGCCCGGGACCCTTGACGTCACGGACTTCGAGCGGCTGGTCAACGCCGCCCGCGAGGCCCGGCACACCGGTGACCTGACCGCCGAGGCCAACCTGCTGCGCGCCGCACTCGCCCGGTGGAAGGGCACTCCGCTGGCCGGGGTCCGCGGCGAGTACGCGGAGCAGGAACGGGCCCGGCTGATGCAGCTGCGGCTCGCGGCGGTGGAGGACCTGGCAGCCGCGGACCTGGAGCTGGGCCGGCACGCCGAGGCGGAGGCCGGGCTGGTGCCGTTGGTGATCGAGCAGCCGCTGCGGGAACGGCCGCGTGAGCTGCTGATGCTCGCGCTGTACCGGTCCGGGCGGCAGGCCGAGGCGCTCGCGGTCTACCAGGAGGCGCAGCGGCTGCTGTCCGATGAGCTGGGCCTGGATCCCGGCCCCGAGCTGCGGGAGATGCAGCGCCGGATCCTCAGGTCGGACCCGTCGCTGGCCGGGCCGATGGCCGTGCACCAGCCGCCCGCGCCGCAACTGGTCGAACCACCGATGCAGCTGCCGCCCGACCTGCCCGCGTACACCGGTCGTACCGGCGTCGCCGAGGAGATGATCAAGGCCCTGGTCCCGTCGGCCACGCATGTCCCGATGATCGGGCTGACCGGCGTTCCCGGCGTGGGCAAGACCGCGCTGGCCATCCACATTGGACACCAGCTCACCGCCGATTTCCCGGATGGCCAGTTCTTCGCCGACATGGCCTGGCCGGGCAAGCCGATGGCCGGTGTGCTGCGCGGGATGGGCGTCCCCGCGGACGAGGTGCCGGATTCACTGAGCGAACGGTCCGCGATGTGGCGGTCGCTGACCGCGGACAAGAAGGTTCTGCTGGTCATGGACGACGTGCAGGACCTGGAACGGGTCAAGCTGCTGATGCCCGGCCCCGGCGGACCGGTCGTGATCCTGACCTCCCGGCAGCGGTGGATGGGCCTGCCACATGTGCAGTGGCTCAAAGTGGACGGTCTGCCCGAGGATGAGTCGCTGGCGTTGCTGGAAACCCTGATCGGCCCGGCCCGGGTGCGAGCCGAGGCCGCCGACGCCCGCCGCCTGGTCGAGATGACCTCCGGCCTGCCCCAGGTGCTGCACGCGATCGGGGCGCGGCTGGCTTCTCGGCCAGGGTGGAGCCTCGCGACGGCGGCGCAACGGTTGAGCCGCAGGCAGTTGGAACCGCAGGTGATCGAGGGTCCTTACGAGACCGCCATGAAGGCACTGACTCCCGAACAGGCGCGGGCATTTCGCTTGCTCGCCGTGCCGGACGGGCCGGACATCACCATCGCCGCCGCGGCCGCGGTGCTGGATCTGTCCATTGACGACACTGGCGTCCTGCTGGACTCGTTGGCGGACGTGCATTTGGTCGAACCGGGCACCAGCGAGCGGTACTCGTACCTCGGGCCGGTACGGGCGTTCGCGCGCGGACGTGCGTTGACCGACGACGGTGAGGCCTGCTGCCACGAGGCTTTGGTGCGGCTGGCCAAGTTCTACGTCGCCACCGTGCGCAACGCCTCGGCCGAGTGTTCACCGGACCCGGCCGGGCTGACCTTCGACAACGCCGACGCGGCCAGAGCGTGGCTCGCCGACAGCCAGGAACACCTGTGGGCGATCACGGCCCAGACCACCGGGATCCCGGACGCGCCCGCCGACGACCTGGCCAAGGTGATCAGCTCAGCCTGGTCCGAGCCGATCGTTCAGTAGCGCGGTGCGCAGCTCGTGGCTCTCGTCGGGCAGCCGGGCCTCGTAGTAGGCGCGGTGGGTGCCGTCCGGGAGTTCGAGGACCTCCAGGTAGCGGAAGTCTCGCGGGGAGTCATTGGTGGGTCGCCACTCCTGGTCGTGCCGGGCGGCGAAACCCGTGCGCTCGAACCAGTTCTCGATGGCCGTGGCTCGTCCGTCATACGCGGCCAGGCCGTTCGGCAGGAACGTGGTCAGCCTCGCCCCGCGAGCGTCCCATTCGCCCGGGCGTCCGGAAAGGACAGCTCCGTGCCAGTGCCAGCTCAGGCCGTCCTCGCTGGTGGCGTACGCGGTGTTCATCCGGTCCTCAGCGCCCGGGACGTCCAGCAGATGACAGCAGATCCAGGCGTGCCAACGCTTTCCGTCGAACCGGATGACCGGGTCCTTGACGGCCGTGTTCTCGTCACCCTCGAACACCGGACGGACCTCGGCGTTCGCTAGCTGCTCGGGCGTGTCGGCTTCGGCGACTCCGATCCACCAGTGCTTGGAATTCGGGGTGGCGCTGCTGATGTAGATCCGCCATTTGCCGTTGGCGTGGACCAAGGCCGGGCGCTCGACCATCGTTGTGCTCGGGAGTTCCGCGATGGTCTCGAAGTGCTCGCCATCGGGGGAGCGGGCGATCGCGTTGAAGTCCTTGCCGCTGCGGACCCGGTAGGCCAGCAGGATCGACCCGTCGATGTCGACGGCGGCGCTCGGAGCGCCCGCCCACTGCTGCGGGCCGGGTCCTGGGGCTCGGATGGCTACGTGCATATCCGCAGCTTGGTCGCTCTATGAGCAGATGAGGAGTGGCAGGAATGCCAGTCTTCTGGAAGTTTCTGCCACACTGGTCGGGTGATCCGGAACGTCGTCGCGCTGGTCGCCGCTCCGGCCGCGGCCTTCGAACTGGGCGTGGTGTGCCAGGTGTTCGGGCTGGACCGGTCGGACGACGGCCTGCCCGTGTACGACTTCGCCGTCTGCACGCCCACGCCGGGCAAGGTCGAGACCACCTCGGGGTTCGCCCTGGACGTGACGGCCGGCCTGGATCGTGCGTCAGAGGCCGATCTCGTGATCGTGCCCGCCTGGCCCGCGCTGGACTCTTCTTCGCCGCCTGAGTTGGTCGACGCCTTGCGGGCTGCTGCGGATCGCGGCGCGAAAGTGCTTTCGATTTGCTCGGGAGCGTTTCTCCTTGCGGCTGCGGGCGTCGTGGACGGCCGCCGAGTGGCCACGCACTGGCAGTTCGCGTCCCGGCTCGCCGCCTTGTACCCGCAGATCGAGGTCGACCCCAATGTTCTGTACATAGTGGACGGTCCGGTCACCACGAGTGCGGGCGCCGCAGCGGGAATCGACGCCTGCCTGCACATCGTCCGCTCGGAACACGGCGCGGCCGTCGCCAATGCTCTGGCGAGGCGGATGGTGGTCGCCGCGCACCGGCCGGGCGGTCAGGCGCAGTTCATCGAACGGCCGGTGCCCGCGGACTCCTACGATCTCGCGGATGTCCTTGCCTGGGTGGAGGAACACCTGACCGAACCGTTGACCGTGGACGATCTCGCCGTTCGCGCCCTGATGTCCCCGCGCACGTTCGCCCGTCGCTTCAAGGCGCTCACCGGCACCACCCCACACCGTTGGCTGCTCGACAAGAGACTCCAGCACGCCGAGGAACTCCTGGAGAGCACGGATCTCCCGATCGACACCATCGCCGGGCTGGCCGGGTTCGGCAGCCCGGACACCCTCCGTCACCATTTCGCCTTGCGCCGAGGGATCACCCCGACCACGCACCGGCACACCTTCCAACGGCACTGACCAGGGCTTTCCCTAGATCGCAAGAAAACTGCAAGTGACGGCTGCCATGCTCAGCGTGACGGACAAGGCATACTGTGTGGGGGTTATCTTGAACATCAGGCAGATGGCCGAAGAACGCCGTAACCGCGAGGAGTTCGCGCCGGCACCGGCGGGCACGCAGCGCGGCAAGATCCTCGGGGTCTACTCGATCAGCGCCCGGAAGGTGGCCCGCGTCCTGCTGGCCAGCGGTCTGGTCGTGACCGCGTACCTGACGGTCAACGCTCCCGAACCCGCTGTGAACAGCGACGTGCTGGTGTCCGCGCCTGTCCCGTGCCCGGACCAGCCGGCCAACGGCGGGTGCGGACTGATCGCTGAGTGATGTCCGGTGAGCGTGTCGTCTCGTTGGTGACGCTGGGCTGCGGGCGTAACGAGGTCGACTCGGACGAGCTCGCGGCCAGGCTCGGCGACGCGGGCTGGAAGCTCGCCACCGAGGGCGCTCCGGCGGACGTCGTCGTGGTGAACACGTGCGGCTTCATCGAGACCGCGAAGAAGGACTCGATCGACGCGATGCTGGCGGCGTCCGGCTCCGGGGCCCGTGTGGTCGCGGTCGGCTGCATGGCCGAGCGCTATGGCAAGGAACTCGCCGAGGCGTTGCCGGAAGCCGCTGCGGTGCTGTCGTTCGACGACTACCCGTCGATCGGCGAGCGGCTCGACGATGTGGTCGAGGGGCGCGCGGTGTCCCCGCACACTCCTCGTGACCGCAGGAAGTTGCTGCCACTGTCTCCTGTGGAGCGTCCCGCCGCGGTGTCCGGGCATGTGCCCGGCCATCAGGTGACGCGCCAACGGCTCGGTGGTGGCCCGATCGCGCCGTTGAAACTCGCGTCCGGGTGTGACCGCAGGTGCACTTTCTGCGCCATTCCGAGCTTTCGCGGTGCCTACGTATCGCGGCAGCCGGACGAGATCGTGGCCGAGGCGGAGTGGCTCGCCGGGCATGGCGTGCGGGAACTGCTGCTGGTCAGCGAGAACTCCACGTCATACGGCAAGGATCTCGGTGACATCAGCGCTTTGGACAAGCTGTTGCCACGGCTGGCCGCGGTCGTCGACCGGGTGCGGGTGAGCTACCTGCAACCGGCCGAGCTGCGGCCCGGGCTGATCGAGGCGATCGCGTCGACTCCCGGTGTGGCGCCGTACTTCGACCTGTCGTTCCAGCATGCCAGCGGGCCGGTGCTGCGGCGGATGCGGCGCTTCGGTGACCGGG
>CBIMJO010000177.1:0-10644 GCA_966244135.1 uncultured Actinocrispum sp.
CCCGCCCCTCGCAACGGAGGCGGTTGCCTTGAGCTGCGCGCCGGCCTTGGTGGGTCGTGGGTCCCGACGAAGAAGATGCGGTCGACCTGCGCGACTGCAACTCCGGAAAGTGTTTGGACGAGTCTCGCGACCACCAACCCGCCGACGGCACCGTCGTCTACCTCTATACCTGCCTGTTTGACTCCCACCGTAATCTGCCGGACAACCAACTGTGGTACATGGAGACGGTATTCATAGATTCGAGGCCCTTCTTTCAGCTGCGGAATGCCTACGACCATCGCTGCTTGGACATCAAGGACTACCAATATGTCAACGGCGCCGACCTGCAAGTGTGGAGTTGCACGGGCGCGTGGAACCAGGCGTGGCTCTTCGGCGGGTGAGCGCGTTGCCGCGGCGGACGTATCAGGCTGAGGCAGGGGCAACACCGCCATGTTCAGCCGGACATGTCGGGTCCGCGTGAAGGTTGCGGATGATCAAGTCGCTGAGCTGCTCAGGAATCTCGGTGATCGAGTCAGGTCGTGGCCCGAGGCCGATGCTGCCTCGCTCACAGCCGGTCGAATGGGCCGGCATAGGAGAAGTGGCCAGTCATGCCGTCGTACTGGGCGAGGGTCCGGACCTGGAAGTGGTCACCCCACGATGAGTCCGGCGCGGCTATCCCCATCGCCTGGGAGGGAACAAAGCCGAAACGATGGTAGAAGGCAGGGTTGCCCAGCAACCCGACCAAAGGCTCGTCGAGCGCGTCGGCAGCACCCAGAACGGCGTGCATCAGGGCAGTACCGATACCGGCTCTCTGCCGGTGCGGGAGAACGCTGAGGGGCCCGAGACCAAGAGCCGGCTGGGCATCGACATGGGCACGTGTAGCGACCACGTGGCCGACCACGAGGTTGTCCTCGACCGCGACCAACGACAGCCGCGCAACCCAACTGGCATCGTCTCGCAACCGCGAGACCAGGGTCGCTTCCCCCGGATCTCCACCTGACTCCGCCGGCGGTGCGCTGTGTGCGACGCCGCGGAACGCGGCGGCCGTGACCGCACGGATCACCTCGACATCATCGGGAAGTTCACGTCGAATCAGCACCATGGAACCATCGGACTCTTCGCTGACCCTCGTCAACGCCTTTACAGGCCAGCGATGGAGTCCATCGGTCGACTCGACGTCCAGTTTCTCCCCGACGTCGACATCGCCTGTCCGGATTGCGACGGCTCGCGGTACGCACCGGAGGCCAACGCGATCCGCCGCGCCCCCGCACACGGCGATCCCGGCAATGGCCCCCCGAAGCGCTCGCGCTGACCGTCGCGCAGGCGATGGACCGGATCGGGGACATCCGCCGCGTCCGCAGGCTCTGATCGATCTCGGTCTCGGCTACCTGACCCTCGGCGAAGCGACCCCGGCCTTGTCGGGTGGCGAGGCGCAGCGACTCAAGCTCGCGTCCGAACTCGACCCGGCACCAGGCCGACGCCCTGTTCGTCTTCGACGAGCCCAGCGTCGGCCTGCATCCGCTGGACGTCCGCGACACCCGACCAGCTCGCCCAGCTGCCGGACAGCGTCACCGGCCGCTACCTGCGAGACCACCTCTCCCCCAGTCACTCCGCCGGGTGGTAGTCGAACCAGTCGAAGTGGACAGTGCCGGTCGACGCGTACATGCCGATGACACGGCCGGTGAAGCCGCCGGCCACCTCGGTCGAGAGATAGCGGCCGTCGAGCGTCGCGAGCACGGCGAACGCGCCGTCCACCTCGACTCCGAACGACACGGTGTCCGGGCCGGTGCGGGGGTCGCGTGGAGACTGGACGGCGGTCGCCTCAACGCCTAGGACCAGCGGGCCCTCAGGTACCTGCCGCGTGGCCAGCACTGTCCTCAGTGGACCGATTCGGGCAAGGACTTGCACCACACCGGAATCCACCTCGATTTCGTAGTGGTGGTTCTCGTCGAGCCGGACCGCCAGGCCTCCGACGCCATGTGTGGGGTCGATCAGTGTGCGCGCCCGGCACGAGAGGTGCTGCTGGCGGCGGCCCACGAACACCACGTCCATGGCATCCAAGGAGTTTCCGCGGGCGTGCAGGGTCAGCCAGCCGGTCCGCTCCCCTGTCGTGCAGTGGTCCGCGGGACGATCGCGCACCGACACCCAAGACGGGTGCAACTCGCCGGAGTCGAAATCGTCCCGAGAGGACAGTTCGGGCCGGGGCTGGAGTGGCCATGGCGGCACGGGCATGTCCAGGTCCAGCTCGCCCGCGACGGGCCAGCCGTCGACCCAGGTCACCGGCACGAGAAAGGTTTCCCGGCCCAGCACGTGCCAGCCCGGGGTTCCGCCCTGCGGCCGGGCGCCGAGCAGCACCATCCACCACGAACCATCCGGCCCCTGCACCAGGTCCGCGTGGCCAGTGTTCTGGATGGCGTGGTCCGAGCCGCGGTGGGTCAGGATCGGGTTGGCCGGACACGGTTCGAAGGGCCCGTTGACGGTCGGTCCGCGGGCGATCGACACGCCGTGGCCGCGTTCCGTCCCGCCCTCGGCGATGAGCAGGTACCAGAACTCCCCGATCCGATACAGGTGCGGCGCTTCCGGTGCTTTGCCGGTACCTGACCAGAGTGGACGGGGCGAGCCGAAGGTCCGGCCGGTGGACGGGTCGATGCGGATCTGCTCGACGCCCGCGTAGGTGCACCAGCAGGTGCCGTCCTCGTCCCAGGCCAGATCCGGGTCGATGCCGGTGACCCCGGGCACCCGGACCGGCTCGGACCACGGACCGGCGGGGTCGGTCGCCGTCATCAGGAAGGTGCCAACGGACACGTCGGTGACGATCAGCCAGAACCGGCCCTCGTGGTGGCGCAGGGTGGGCGCGTAGATCCCGCCGGACGAAGGTGTGTCCAGCGGGCGGTGCAGGGCGTTGCCGATCTGCGTCCAGTGCACCAAGTCGCGACTGTGAAACACCGGCAAGCCAGGGAAGTACTCGAAGCTGGAACACACCACGTAGTAGTCGTCGCCCACGCGGCAGACGCTGGGATCTGGGTGGAACCCCGGGATGATCGGGTTGCTGAAACCAGAAGTCACGTCAGCACCGCACAACCGCCGGGTGGCAACGAGGTGACCGGGCCGCCGGTGAGCAGGTCATGGGCTGGTTCCGGCAGGGCAACGGTGTCAGCGCGATGGTTGAGCACGAACTGCCAACAACGGCCGTCCGGGGCTTGGCGGGTGACTGCTTCGACGCCGCACGGCAGACCCGGCAGTTCCGGGCCGACCCCGGCCTCGGTCAGCAGCCGACCCACCAGGGCGGTATAGCCCTCGTCGTCGAGGCGAGTGGACAGGTACCAGCTTCGGCCAGCCACGAAACGATGGTGGGTCAACGCTGGGGAGCCCGCGAGCATGCCGTGCGTGTAGGTGGCGAGAGTCTCGGCGCCTTCGGTGTGCACGACTTCGCTCCAAGCGGTGGCTTGCGAGCCGTCGGACAGCACGATCCGCTCGTCTCGGCACAATGGCCGGTGCTCCTCCACGCGGATTCCCAAGGCGTCCCGCAGCGGCTGGGCCGGATACCCACCGAGGCGCGCGTGAAGTCGTTCGTCGACAACGCCAGTGAAGTACTGCACAAACAAAGCCCCACCACCTCCGACATAGCGGCGCAGGTTCTCTGCGCCGACATTGGACAACATTAGAAGCGCTGGCGCCACAACGAACTGGTAGCCGCTGAGGTCGCCTTCCGGGTGCGCGAAATCGACGGTGACACCCGCATCCCACAACGCCCGGTGAGCGCGACGAAGTGTGCCGTGGTAGTCGAGTTCGACCGACGGGAGGCCGTCCCCGTCCATCGCCCACCAGGCCTCCGAGTCATGCAGTACCGCGACCCGGCCGGTGACCGTCGATCCGGCCAGCTCGGCGAGCCGGGCCACCGCCTCGCCGGTCGCGGTCACCTCACGGAAGATGCGGCTGTCCGGACCGGCGTGCGGCACCATCCCAGAGTGCCACTGTTCGGCACCCGCGCGGGACTGGCGCCATTGGAAGAACAACGCGCCCTCCGAACCGCGGCCGATGTGCCCGAGAGTGTGGCGCAGGATCTCCCCCGGTTGCTTGCCCAGGATTCGATCGCCGGCATGAACGGTGCTGGGCCCTTGTTCCATCAGCAACCAGGGCCTGCCACCCGCGAACGAACGCGCACGGTCGGCGCCGAAAGCCGTGTCGGCAGCCGCGTCGAGACCGGGTGCGGCCGGGTAGTGGTCGATGGCGACGAGGTCGACCTCGCGGCCCAGCGCCCACAGATCCACATTCTGGTAGCCGGGCAGGATGAAGTTCGTCGTCACCGGCCGGTCGCTGCGGGCGCGGATCGCGTCGCGCTGTTCCCGGTAGGCGGCAATGATCTCGTCCGACCAGAACCGGCGGAAGTCCAACGCCTGGCCGGGATTGCGATGCCACTGGCTAGCACGCGGCGGCAGCACCTGGTCCCAGGACGTGTACTGCTGGCTCCAGAAAGCCGTGCCCCACGCCGAGTTGAGAGTGTCGAGCGAGCCGTGGCGGGAGCGCAACCACACGCGGAACGCGGCGGCGGTGTGGTCGCACCAGCAGAGCGTGGCGTACTCGTTGTGCACGTGCCACAACGCGAGCGCGGGATGATCGCCGTACCGTTCGGCCAATGCGGTGGCGATCCGGCGCGCGGCGCAGCGGTACGCGGGTGCGGTGAGGCAGTACGTGTCGCGACTGCCGTGGATGAGCCTGGTGCCCTCGGGGGTGACCGGCATGGCGTCCGGGTGGGCCAAGGTGAACCACGGCGGCGGTGAGGCGGTCGGAGTGGCCAGGTCGACCGCGACACTGTTGGCGTGTAAGCGATCCAGGTGGGCGTCGAGCCAGGCGAAGTCGTAGCGGCCTTCTTCCGGCTCAAGCAGCGCCCACGCGAAGACGCCGACCGTGGCCAGGTTCACCCTGGCCTGGCGCATCAGGTCGTCGTCCTGCTGCCAGACCTGCTCGTCCCATTGCTCGGGGTTGTAGTCGCCGCCGAAGGCCAGCCCGCCCAGCCGCTGGGCCATCATGCTGGTTCCTCGTGGGGCCCGGTGCTTTCCCGGACCGTCAGCACGGGGGTGAGCAGGACCAGTTCGTCGTCCGGTCGCTCGCCGCTCGCCGACGCGGCGAGCCTGCGCATGACCTGGTCAACGGCGACTCGGCCGAGTTGTTTCGTCGGTCCGGTCACGGCGGTGAGCCTGGGCGCGTACTGCTCAGCGAGCTGGTCAGGGCACATGGCGATCACCGACGCGTCCTCCGGCACCGTTCGCCCGCTGGACCGCAGCACGCTGAGCAGCGGGCCGATGGCGCCCTCGTTCTGCACCACGAACCCGGTGGTCTCGGGCCGGTCGGCCAGGATCCGGCCCACCGTCCCGGCGGTGCTCACGTAGGTGCCCTCACAGGGCCGGTGCACGAAGCGCAGACCGCGGTCCTGGGCGCGCTCCCGGAAACCGGTGAGCGTGCGCTCGGCATACCCGGCGTGCCGGTCGTACACACCCGAGCCGTAGCCGATGAACGCGATCTCCCGGTGGCCCAGATCGGCCAGGTGGTCCGCGCAGAGCGCGCCCGCCCCGGCGAAGTCGTGGTCCACACAGGACAGTCCGCTGGGGTCGTCCGGCAGGCCGATCAGCGCCATCTGCGTGCCCTGGCCGCGCAGCACCGGGATGCGCTGGTCGCCCAGCTCGACGTCCATCAGGATCACGCCGTCGGCCAGCCCGCTCGCGGCGACCCTGCGCACGCCGTCGGGGCCTTCGTCGTTGGTGATCAGCAGCACGTCGTAGCCGTGCTCCCGGGCGGCGACGGTGACCGAGATGGCGATCTCCATCATGATCGGCACGTAGACGTCCGCCCGCAGCGGCACCACCAGCGCCACGATGTGCGAACGGCGGCCGGCCAGCGCCCGCGCGCCCGCGTTGGGGTGGTAGCCCAGCTCGGACACGGCGCGCTCGACCCGGCGCCGGGTCTCCTCGGAGATGGCGCGTTTGCCGCTGAGCACGTAGCTGACCGTGCTCGACGAGACGCCCGCGTGCCTGGCCACATCGGCGAGTGTCACCATGGGTGGTGCTGTGCTCCCTTCTCAGCCCTTGACCGCGCCGGTGAGCACACCGGTGCGGAAATGCTTCTGCACGAACGGGTACACGATCAGCAGCGGCACCAGGGTCAGCACCACCACCGCCATCTGCAGGGCCAGCGGCGCGGTCTGCGCATGTGCCGTGCCGAAGCCCGCGTTGAGCGAGCCCGGCATCCCGTTGCCGCGGTTGACATACGTGTAAAGCACATACTGCAACGGCCATTTCTCGCTGTCCGTCGGCATGTACAGCATCACGTTGAAGAACGAGTTCCAGTACCCCACGGCGTAGAAGAGAGCGGTCACCGCGGTCACCGCCCGGGACGTGGGCAGCACGACCGACCACAGGATCCGCCAGTCCCCCGCGCCGTCCACCCGGGCCGCGTCGATCAGGTCGGCGGACGTCTGGGTGTAGAAGGCACGCAGCACCAGGATGTTGAACACGGACACCGCGCTCGGCAGGATCAGCGCCCACCACTGGTCGTACCCGCCGAGCCCGGTGACCACGAGAAAGGTCGGGATCAGCCCGCCGTTGACGAACATGGTCACGATCAGCAGCCCGAGCAGGAACCGGTGACCGACCGAACGCGACCGGGACAGCCCATAGGCGCAGAGCACCGAGACCGCCATCGACAGGGCCGTGCCGACCAGGGTGATCCCGAGGCTCACCAGCAACGCCGTGCGGACGGTCGGATCCTCCAGCATCTCCCGGTAGGCCTCGAAGGTCAGCCCGTCCGGCCAGATCACCAGGCCGCCGGCCCGGTTGACCGCACCCTGGGTGGACAGGCTGGTGACCACGACTATCCACAGTGGAAGGAGGATGAGCAGCAGGAACCCGCCCAGCGTCAGCCCTTTGGCGGCCTGCCCGGCGACGGTCGGCGGCTCCTCCCACCGCGGTCTCGCGGTGTGTCGCGTGTGGACATTCGGTCCGGTGCGCCGCGGCTTGGCGCCCGGGCGGTCGATCGTGAGTGTGTCGGTCATCGCCGGTACAACCCGTCCTCACCGAAGGCGTGCGCCAGCTTGTTCGCGCCCCAGATGAGCAGGAGCGAGATGACGCTCTTGAACAGGCCCGCCGCGGCACCGTAGCTGTAGTTGCCGGTGGCGATGCCGTAGTAGAACGAGAACGTGTCCAGCACGTCCGCGGCTTCGTGGCCGACCGCGTCGCGCTGGACCAGGAACTGCTCGAAGCCGACGGTCAGCGCGTTGCCCAGGCGCAGCACCAGCATCAGCATGATCACGCCGCGCAGGCCGGGCAGGGTGATGTGCCACAGCCGCCGCCATCGTCCGGCGCCGTCCGCCGCGGCCGCCTCGTACAGGTCGGTGTTGACGGCGGCCAGAGCGGCGAGGAACACGATGATCCCCCAGCCGGCCTCCTTCCAGATCGCCTGGGAGGTGACCAGCAGCGCGAAGGTGTGCGGGTTGGTCATGATGTCCCAGGTGGCGATGTCGTTGCCGCGCAGGAACTGGTTGAGCACGCCCGCGCCGCCGAGCATCTGCTGGAAGACCGTGATCGCCAGCACCCACGAGAAGAAGTGCGGCAGGTACACAATGGACTGGACGAAGTTGCGCACCCGTTGGCTCAGAACGGAGTTGAGCAACAATGCCAGCGCGATCGGGATCGGGAAGAACAGCACCAGCTGGACGAAGCTGAGGTACAGCGTGTTCTTCAGCGCACCCCAGAACAACGAGTCGGCGAACAGCCGCTCGAACTGGTCGAAGCCGACCCACTCGCTGTGCCAGACCCCGACCAGCGGGTCGTACTCCTGGAACGCGGTGGCCAGCCCGAACAGCGGCACGTAGTTGAACACCAGCAGCAGGGCGACCGCGGGCACGGTCATCAACAGCAGCGACCGGTCCCGGCGCAACCGCATCCGCCAGCCCAGCCGGGGCCGCGCCGTTGTCATTGACCCGTGCCGTATTTGCTCAGGACGTTGTCGGTCATCCACTGGGTCAGCTTGTCCCCACCGCTGGACTTCCACGTCGCGATCGCGGATTGCACATCGGCGACCTTCTTCTTGCCGTGGTAGCAGTCCTTGATGGCGTCCTCGACCGGCTGCGCCGCATCAGCGGTCGCCACCGACTGCGGCATGCTGATGTTCATGTTCCAGAACACCGGCTTGTACAAGGCTTTCGCGTTCGCGGCCTGCCAGGCGGCGTAGTCCTTGGTGACCACGTCCCCGCCCGGGTTGCTGATCACGGCCCGCGGCGAGGCCAGGAACGGGAATGTCTGCGCCTGAACTTCCTTCTTGCCCGCGTCGGTGGCCGTCGGCACCCCGTTCTGCCGCGTGTAGTGGACGCCCTCGACGCCGAAGTTGACCATCGTGTACTCGGCCGAACCGTAGGGCGCGGCCAGGTAGTTCGCCACCGCCAGCAGCTCCTCGATCTGCTCCGGCTTGAGGTTGCCGTTGAGGTAGCTCAGTTCGCTGGTGGACGGGCCCAGGAACAGGCGGGGCGTGGCCTTGCCGTCGGCGGAGATGACGTTGAACGCGCCGCGCCGGAAGCCGGCAGTGGCCGCGGTGCCGGACTGGTAGTCGGCGAGGTTCCACGCTCCGGTGCCGTCGCCCGAGATCAGCGACTTGCCGGCGTAGAAGCGAGTGTTGGCGTTGGACTTGTCGCCCGCCATCCCGTCCGGGTGCAGGTAACCGTTCGCCGCCAGCTTGTTGTGCCAGTCCAGGGCGTCGAGGAACTGCGGCAGCTCGTACTTGTGCACCAGCTTGCCGTTGTCCACGGCCCACCTGTTGGGCAGGCCCCAGGCCGGATACAGGTAGGTCCACACGTCGTCGAAGGCCCACACGCCCGCCTTGGCGTCGGTGAGCTCCTTGCCCAGGTTCATCAGGTCCTCGGCCGAACGAACCTGGTCGGCGGTGATGCCCTTGGCGTCGAAGATGTCCCGCCGGAAATAGACCACTCCGGCCAGGGCGATGCTGCTGGAGAACGAGGGGATCCCGTAGAGCTTGTCGCCCCAGGCACCGGCCCGCCAGGCGCCGGTCGGGATGGCGGCGAGGTTCGGGTACTTCTTGATCTTCTCGCCGGCCAGGTACGGGGTGAGGTCGGCCAGCTGCGTCCCGGCCAGGCCGCCGACGTTGAAGTTGGAGTTCCACCAGCTCGGCAGCTGGATCCAGTCGGGCAGCTTCTTGGCGGCGGTCATGGTCGGGATGATCGTGTTGTAGTTGTTGCCGTCCGCCGGTTTCATCGTCAGCTCGACGCCGAGAGCCTTGTTCATGGCTTGGTAGAAGGCATTTCCGGCTGGTGGCACGGTCCCCCAAAGCGGCGTGACCGCCGAGTAGCTGCCGCCGCGGCCCGGAACGCCGGAGACAGTGGCGACCGGGGTCGCCGGGTAGGTCAGGAAACCGGGGTCGGTCATGATGTCGGGGCCGCCTGCGACGGACGGGATGTCCGGCGTGACCGGCGAGCTCGGCGCGTAGGCGGGCAGGGCCGCCTGGAGCCCGGACTCGGTGTTCGCGCCGGTCTTCTGCGCCGGACCGCTGCCGCAGGCGGACAGGAACGGCCCCATCGCGGCGACTCCGGCGATCGAGACACTCAGGAAGCTTCTTCGGTTCAACTCGGTACCCATGGCTTCAGCCGGCCCTTCTCCGTTGAAGTGTCGAAGCGCTTAAATGGTGCTGCGCACATTAGTAACCCACCGCCAGTCCGGCAAGGGGCTGAACCGAGCCCAGTCGCCTGGCATTCAGACCTGTTGACAGTGCACACGAGTGCGTGCGAGCGTCGAAACGCTTCACCACCGATGCCGATCAAGGGGTCTGCCACGTGAGTTCCCCGCCCGCGGCCGCCACCGGGCGGCCGCCGTTCCGCGAGCCCATGCGGCCGATCGGTGAGCGCGCCGACGACCTGCTCGCCCGGCTCACGCTCGACGAACGGCTCGCGATGCTGCACCAGTACGCGCCCGCGATACCCCGCCTGGGTATCGCCGCGTTCCGTACCGGGACCGAGGCGCTGCACGGCGTCGCCTGGCTCGGCGCGGCCACCGTGTTCCCGCAGGCGGTAGGGCTCGGCGCCACCTGGGACGAGGACCTTGTGCGGTGCGTCGCCGAGGCCACGTCGGTCGAGCTGCGCGCCTTCCACTACCACCGGCCGCCCGCGCTCGGCACCGGTTCCACCAGCCTGCAGGCGTGGGCGCCGGTGGTGAACCTGTTGCGGGACCCGCGGTGGGGCCGCAACGAGGAGGGCTACTCCGAGGATCCGGTGCACACCGCGCGCATCGCGGTGGCCTTCTGCCGAGGCCTGACCGGCGAGCACCCGTTGTTCCTGCGGACGGCGCCCGTGCTCAAGCACTTCCTGGCGTACAACAACGAGGACGACCGCTGCACCACCTCCTCGGGCCTGCGGCCGCGGGTGCTGCAGGAGTACGACCTCGCCGCGTTCCGCCCGGTCATCGCGGACGGCGCCGCGACCGGCGTGATGGCCGCCTACAACCTGGTCAACGGCCGCCCTTGCCATGTCACCCCGCTCATCGACGAAGTCGGCTCCTACTTCGGAGCCTTGGTCATCGTGTTCCAGTTCCAGCGCGAGCCCAGCGACGCCGAGCTGCGGATCCTGTCGGCCCTCGCTGCTCAGTGCGCCACAGCACTGCGGCGTGC
>CBIMJO010000178.1:0-10624 GCA_966244135.1 uncultured Actinocrispum sp.
GCGGCGCTCGACCTCGTGAAGGACCTCGAGCGCGTCGTCTCCGGCCAGCACCCGGTCTCGCAACCATCGCGCCTGCCCAGCAGCCGATTCCCACCCGGCGACCGCCAGCAGCCGCCCGCAACTGTCCAGCCGCCTCGCCGTCACACTTCGCTCACTGTCATCCCAGAACCGCGGTCCCGCCCCCCCCACCGCAACCGCCGCCTCTTGAACCACATCCCCCTGCACCGCCATCCGCACAACCAACCCCATCGGCCAATCCCCCAGAACCGGCCCCACCACAACATGCAGCACATCCAACTTCAACCCATCCCGATCCTCCCCGCGCTCAGCCATCCGCACCCCACCGACAACCCCCATGTGATGCTCATGCCCACCGTGCCCACCCATGTCGTGCCCACCCATGTCATGCCCACCCATGTCATGCCCGCCCATGTCATGCCCACCCATGTCATGCCCGCCGTGTTGCCCATGGGCCGCAGCCATGTCCGGCATGGCGTGATCCTCAGCGGGCTGGGTGGGTGGGGATTGGAGGTGGGTTGTGGCTTGGGTGAGGGTGGTTTCGATGGTGGGCAGTGAGGTCACCAGTGCTCGGGTTCGGGGGAGGGGCATGGCGTTCCATACCGCTTCCGTGAAGGGGTCCAGGCCTTCTCCCGTCACTATCAGGAGGTTGGCTTCGGCTGGGGTCGCGGCGGGGGTCCAGCCGCGGGTGCGGATGTGGGATTCGATGGCGAGGCGGAGTGCTGTTGTGCCCGCAGGGCCGGTGATGAGGGGGCGGACCGGGGTTCTGGCGAGGAGCCACTTCCTCATGTCCATCGGAGGGCTCCTTCTCGGTGGGCGTACCAGACTCCCGCGAACAACACGGCCAGGAACAGGAACATCTCGACGACCGCGGGTGTGCCCACTGTGGACACTACGAGGGTCCATGGGTACATGAAGACCATCTCCATGTCGAACGCCAGGAACACCATGGTCAGCGTGTACCACCGGACGTGGTAGCGGGACACCGCGTGTTCGGCGCTGGAGAGGAACGGCCGCACCTGTATCGGGGGTCCAAGGCGGACGGCGAAGGACACCGCGTAGAGCGTCAGGATGACCGCGACCAGTGGCACCAGCACCGCGAGGATGTTCATCCTGCCCCTTCCCGACCCAGGCAAGCTTAGGAACCCGCCCGGCGAAGCGCGACTTGGTGAAGATCGGTTGCGCATAGGCTACCCCCCTAGGGTATAAAGGGGAAGACGTCCGCCGCTCCCCCGGCACCAGCCGGCCGCGCGGCAGACCGGAGCACTGGAGTACGCACACCTGCGGCATCGCGCCCGTACTGGTCCGCTTCTCACCCCGCGACCAGCGAAAGGCGAGAAACATGGCCACCACCTACACCGTCACCGGGATGACCTGCGGCCACTGCGCGGGCTCGGTCAGTGACGCGATCCAGAAACTCGACGGCGTCCGGGATGTCCAGGTCGACGTCGCGACCGGCCAGGTCACCGTGACCAGCGACCATGACCTGCCCGAGGACGAAGTCCGCGAGGCGGTCAGCGAGGCCGGCTACCACCTGGCGGCGACCCAGTGAAACTCATCGCGTACGTGCTGGCCCTGGGCGTGATCTTCAGCGGCGCCTGGGTGGCCGGAGCAGCGGTTGGGCCAGTGGCCAAGCCGCAAGAAGAGCAGCACGTCATGGCCGAGAACACCCACGTGGACATGCGCCTGCCAGGCCTGGCCACCGCGGACAACGGCTACCGCCTTGACCTGCAAGGATCCCAGTTCCGCATCCTCGACGACGCCAACAGACCGATCACGGCCTTCGACGTCGAACACGAGAAGCGCCTGCACTTCATCGTGGTCCGCCGCGACGGCGCGGCCTACCAGCACCTGCATCCGACGATGGCCGGCGACGGCACCTGGACGGTCCCGCTCACGCTCACCCAGGCGGGCAGCTACCGGGTGTTCGCCGACTTCAAACCCTCCGCGGGTATCAAGACCACCCTCGGCACCGACATCCAGGTCCCCGGCCAGTACGAACCGAAGACGGACGCGCTGAACACAACCGCGACCACGGACGGCTACCAGGTCGACATCACCGGCGACCTGGAAGCCGGGCAGACCGAGACGGTCACGGCCACCATCAGCAAGGACGGCCACCAGGTGACCGACCTGCAGCCCTATCTCGGCGCGCAGGGCCACCTGGTCGCCCTGCGCGCGACCGACCTCGGCTACCTGCACGTTCACCCGCTGGAGAACACCGGCCCGCAGATCAAGTTCGCGGTGGAGGTCCCGACCGACGGCCGCTACCGCCTGTACCTGGACTTCCAGCACAACGGCAAGGTCCGCACCGCTCAGTTCACTGTGGACACACACGAGAAGGAGGCGCACTGATGCGAGTAGAGCTCTCGATCGGCGGAATGACGTGCGCCTCCTGCGCCGCCCGCATCGAACGCAAGCTGAACAAGGTCGACGGCGTCCAGGCGACGGTCAACTACGCCACCGAGAAGGCGAAGGTGACCTTCCCGGACACCATGTCCGAAAAGGACATCGTGGCCGTCGTGGAGAAGACCGGCTACACGGCGAAACTCCCCGAACCGCACCAACAGGATCCGCTCAAGCAGCGGCTGATCACGTCGATCGTGCTGAGCGTGCCGGTGATCGCGCTCGCGATGATCCCGGCGCTGCAGTTCACCTACTGGCAATGGCTGTCGCTCGCGCTGGCCGGGCCGGTCGTGATCTGGGGCGCGTGGCCGTTCCACAAGGCCACGTGGACGAACCTGAAACACGCGACGGCCACAATGGACACGCTGATCTCGCTCGGCACCGGTGCGGCCTTCCTGTGGTCCCTGTACGCGCTGTTCTGGGGCACCGCAGGCGTTCCGGGCATGACGCACGCGTTCGAGCTCACCATCGAGCGGACGTCCGGCACGGACAACCTCTACCTCGAGGTCGCCGCCGGGGTGACGACATTCATCCTGGCGGGCCGCTACTTCGAGGCCAGGTCCAAGCGGCGCGCGGGTGCGGCCCTCAAAGCGTTGCTGGAACTGGGCGCGAAGGACGTCGCGGTCCGCAAGGACGGGCGGGAACAACGAATCCCGGTCGACCAGCTGAAGGCCGGCGACGAGTTCGTGGTCCGCCCGGGCGAGAAGGTCGCGACCGACGGCGTCGTCATCGAAGGCAGCTCGGCGGTGGACGCCAGTATGCTCACCGGCGAGTCCGTGCCGGTGGAAGTCGCAACGGGCGACACGGTGATCGGTGCGACGGTGAACGCGGGCGGCCGGCTCGTGGTCCGCGCAACCCGTGTCGGCAAAGACACTCAGCTCGCCCAGATGGCGAAACTGGTGGAGGACGCCCAGAACGGCAAGGCGGCCGTGCAGCGGCTGGCGGACCGGATCGCGGCGGTGTTCGTGCCGATCGTGATCGCGCTCGCGGTGGGCACGCTGGCGTTCTGGGCCGGTGCGGGCGCCGGGGCGGCGGCCGCGTTCACCGCCGCGGTCGCGGTCCTGATCATCGCCTGCCCGTGCGCACTGGGCCTGGCCACGCCGACCGCGCTGCTGGTCGGCACCGGCCGCGGCGCCCAGCTCGGGATTCTCATCAAGGGCCCGGAAGTGCTGGAGTCCACCCGGAAGGTCGACACGATCCTGCTCGACAAGACCGGAACCGTGACCACCGGCCGGATGAGCCTGATCGACAGCTACGGCGATCCCGAGGCGCTGCGCCTGGCGGGCGCCCTGGAACACGCATCCGACCACCCGATCGCGAGGGCCATCAGCACAACCGCAGCCCAACAAGGAGAACTTCCCGAGGTCAGCGACTTTCACAGCACCGAAGGACTCGGCGTCCAAGGAGTCGTTGACGGCAAAGCGGTCGTCGTCGGCCGAGCGCGACTGCTGAAGGACTGGGCCGTCCAGATCGACGAGGACCTCCTGCAGGCCAAGGAGATCGCCGAGCAGAAGGGATACACCGCGGTCCTCGTGGCCTGGGACGGCGAAGCAAGGGCTGTGCTGTCGGTCGCCGACACGGTGAAACCCACTTCCGCGGAGGCAATCCGCGGTCTGAGGGAACTCGGCCTGAAACCGGTTCTGCTCACCGGCGACAACGAAGCCGCGGCAAGAACGGTGGCCGCGGAGGTCGGGATCGACGACGTCATCGCCGAAGTCCTGCCACAGGACAAAGTGGACGTTGTGAAACGCCTGCAGCAAGAAGGGCACCGAGTGGCGATGGTCGGCGACGGTGTGAACGACGCGGCCGCGCTGGCCCAAGCCGACCTGGGGCTCGCGATGGGTACCGGCACGGATGTCGCCATCGAGGCCAGCGACCTGACCTTGGTGCGCGGCGACCTGCGCACCGCGGTGGACGCGATCCGGTTGTCCCGCAAGACCTTCAGCACCATCAGGGGCAACCTGTTCTGGGCGTTCGCGTACAACGTGGCCGCCCTCCCACTGGCTGCCCTGGGGCTGCTCAACCCGATGATCGCCGGGGCAGCGATGGCGTTCTCTTCGGTTTTCGTGGTCGGCAACAGCCCGCGGCTACGCGGTTTTCTTCGCTGAGGCCAGCCGGGTGGCGGCCCGGCGCAGGTCCCAGGTGGCGCCCAGTTCGGTGTACACGGCCTGAGCGTTGAGAAAGGCCCGCTGGGCGTCACCCGGGGACTCGAGCAGCACGGCCGCGTCCTCGGCGGCCATCGCGTACTCGATCTTGCGGCCGATCTGGTCGAAGTGCTTGGCGACGTCCAGCAAGGCGGTGGTGTCACGGGAGAGCAGGCCGCGGCACCACCGCGCCGAAACCTTCGCCCTGGGTGAGGAAGCGGCCTCGCAAGCCGCGGCCGCGGCCGAAGCGGCGGCAACGTCCCCCAAGTCCAGCGCCAGCCGGACAACACCCGGAAGCCATTGATAAGCCCCCCGCTCCACCAAGGGCCGCAGCAAGGCCAAAGCATCCGCTGGCCGCCCCTGTTGTTCGGCCACAACGGACTCGGCGACGAGCAGGAACTCGCCCTGCAGCCCAGCCGACCGGTACGGTTCCTCACGGTGAGCGCTGATCAACGCGGCCGTGCCGTGCAGCAGATGGATCAACCGGCGTTCGTTGAGGCCATGGAACGTGATCGGCGGCCCGTCCTGCACCACGGCGTCCACTTCGGACAGAGCGTCGTCCCACCGCCCCAGCCAGAAGTAGTGCACAGCAGCGGGAACGTGCAGGCCCTGGCGTCCGGCGGGCGCCATGATCCGCTCCGCGTCGGCGAGCAGGTCGAGGCTGTGCAGCTTGAAGACCTCCTCGCTCAACAGGCTCAGCTGCACCTGGGACTGCGGCGGCCGGTCGAACAATACCTGCGGCGTCTCGAAGTACGCCAGCACCAGTCGCATTTCCCCAGCCACATCAGGGTCATCGGTCATCGCCAGCACCGCCCGCGCCTCCGCCTCGGGCCGTTCGCCGAGCCAGAACATGAGCCGCACCAACCGGGTCATCAAGACCTCGCGCACCGGCCCGCGGCTTTCCGCCGAACGCCGCAGCAGGTCCGTGGCGATCGAAGGCGACCGGCCCGCGACCGCGTTCACGTTGGCCAGCAACCACTGCGTCATCCAGGCATCCGCGCTGGCGGGAGCGGCCAGCAGCTGCTCGGCCACTCGTTCCACCGACGCGCCCGCGACGTCCAGCATCTCCGCGGCCTGCCGGTGCAGCGCCAGCCGCACGCTCAGCGGCATCGACGTGTACAGCACGCGCCGCACCAACGGATGCCGGAACGCGAGCCGCACGCCCGCCTCGACCAGTACGCCCGCGCTCGTCGCCTCCTCGGTCACCGTGATCAGCGCGTACGCGGACCGGCCGGTCACCGTGGCCAGGTCGCCGAGGTCGAACGAGGACCCCAGGACGGCCGCCCACCGCAGGGCCTCCCGGGTGGTCTCGCTCAACGTGCCCAGCCGTTTGGTGACGACGGACCGTAGCGCGGGTGGACACAAGTCGGTGATCTGATCAGCCGATTCGGCGAGCTCCCCGTCCGTGACCAGCCCGTCGTGCACCAGAGCGTCGACCACCTCTTGCAGGAACAGCGGGTTGCCTGCAGCGCACTCAGTAATGACTGTCAGCTCTGGCCCCGGCGCGGAGTCAAGCAAGACCGCCGTCAGCTCGGCGCTCTGTTTCGGATCCAGCGAGCCGAGCCGGATCAGCTCGCCACCGGACAGCACGGCGGCCCGCATCCGGTCGACCTCGGTCCGCCGCGGCACCGGCCGGCATGTCCCGACCAGCAACAACGCCGACACCCGGGCGAGCTTGGCCAGCCGGTGCCAGACCAGGGCGCTGGCGTCGTCGGCCCACTGCAGGTCCTCCAGCACCAGCACCACCGGACCGCCGGAGGCCAGCCGGTCGACGTACTCGGTGAGCCAGCCGACCGCCGCGAACCCCTCGGTGTTGGCCCCCGCGACCCCCTCGGCCAGCTCGAACCGGCTCACCCCGAGCGCGGACAGCATCAGCCCCAGCGGCCGGTCGGACTCGTCGGCCGCCGCCCAGTACACGCGGTCCACCGACGCGAAGGCCGTGGCCAGCAGCGCCGTCTTGCCGACCCCGTCGCCGCCCTCGATCCAGATCGTCGACCCCAGTCCGCGGCTCAGGTCGGCGGCCCGGCTCCGCAGAACGGCGAGTTCGGGCGAACGTCCCACCAGCACCCGCGGCGCGCCCGGCAGGGGCGAGTGCCCGGCCGGGCGACCGGCCACGATCTGGTCCAGGATGCGCCGCAGCGGGGCCCCCGGCTCGATGCCCAGCTCCGCCACCAGCCGCTCTTCGGTCTCCCGGAACAGCCCGACGGCCTCGACATCGCGCCCGGCCTGCGACAACGCGGTCATCAACAACCCGACCAGCGACTCCCGCAACGGGTAGGCGTCGGCCAGCCGCTGCAGCTCGGGCACGGCCGCGGGGTCGCCGGCCGCGATCATCGTCTCGGCCCGGCGCTCCAGCGCGGCCAGCCGCAGCTCTGCCAAACGCTTGCGGTGCAGCGTCGCGAATGGCGAGTCGACCTCGCCCAGGGGTTCGCCGGCCGGCAACGCGAGCGCGGCGTCGAGGGCCTCCCGGGCAGCGGCGATGTCCTGGCGGGCCCAGGCCTGGTCGGCCTCGTGCCGGAGCCGGTCGAACTCGTGGACGTCCAGCGAGTCGACCCGCAGCGAGTAGCCGGCCCCCGCGGAGACCAGGACCTGGCCGTCCTTCCAGCGCGTCCGGTCGGGCTCGAGCGCACGGCGCAGCCGGGAGATATAGGTCTGCAGGGTGTTACCCGCTGTGGCCGGGGCGTGCTCACCCCAGACCGCGTCGATCACCATCTCGCGGGAGACCACCTGACCGGCGTTCATCGCCAGGACGGCGAACACCGCGCGTTGACGGCTGGCGCCGAGATCCACCTCGGCGTCACCACGCCACGCGGCCACCGTGCCCAGTAACCGGACGCGCAGGGTTCCGTCCAAGTCGATGGTCTCTCCATGCCGGCTGTACCGGTCAAGCCTTGATTCAAGACCTTAACTAACAGTGCCGGAATGGATCCAGCCGGAGGTGTCACATCGGGCAGCCTTTCTCCGCCAAAAGTCTCCTACCTGCGGGTTTGACTGGTGCACCGCCGGGCGCCCGGGTTAACTTGAGAATGAGCCGTGCCGATATGCCCGATTCAAGGATCCTCAAGTCTTCATTAAGACGTCTCGCGCAGACTCCGCAGTCACCAGCGACCCTGCCTGCGGAGGAGTCCGATGGAGACCGTGTGTGTGGCCATCCAGGCCACGGATCCCATGACCTACCTGGGACTGAAGAGCTACCTCTCGTCCCAGCGCCAGCTGCGCGTGGCGGCCGGGCCGAGCGACCGGCCCGAAGTCGTCCTGTTCGCGACCGACAAGCTCGACTCGGAGGCGGTCAACCGCCTGCGCAAGACGGCCGAGGACCTCAACCGGCCGACCGTGCTGGTCACCGGCGACCTCAGCGAGTCGACGCTGCTGACCATCGTCGAGCACCACGTCGTCGCCATCCTGCCCAAGCACTCGGTCACCGGCGAGGAGCTTGTCGACAGCGTCATGGCGGCCGCCCGCGGCGACGGCATCATGCCGCCGGACGTGCTGGGCCAACTGCTGCGGCAGGTGGAGGCGCTGCAGCGCGAGGTGCTCGCGCCCAACGGCCTGAACGCCTCCGGCCTGCAGCCGCGTGAGGTGCACATCCTCCGGCTGATGGCCGACGGCCACGGCACCGAGGAGATCGCCAACGAGCTGCGCTATTCGGAACGAACGGTCAAGAACGTGCTCTACAACCTCACGACCCGGCTGCACCTCCGCAACCGTGCCCACGCCGTGGCCTACGCGCTGCGCGCCGGGGTGATCTAGGTCGACCGGATCTCCGCCCTGGAACCCACGCCCAGTTTCTCCATGATGCGAACCACATGAGCCTGAACCATGCGCCGCGGCACGGACAGCCGGTCCGCGATGTCCGGGTTGGACAGTCCACTCGCGACCAGCTCGGCGATCCGGCGCTCCGCCTCGGTGAGAGTGGCCCAGCCGCTGAGGTGACCGCTGCCGGGCAGGGCATCGCCGGGGTCGTCGATGCCGAACCGGGCCAGCCGCGCGGCCGCACTCGCCTGGTCCCAGCGCGCGCCCCACTTGGCGAACATCCGCAGCGCCTCACCGTACGCGGTGCCGGCTTCGTCCCGGAACCCCTTGGCGGCGAACAGGACCGCGGCGTCCTCGAGCGCGTAGGCCAGCTCGACGGGCCGCCCGACGGACCGGTAGTGCTCGACGGCGACCATCGCGGGTTCGGGATCGCCGCTGACCAACGCCGTGCACCGGTGCAGCGCGGCGAAAGCCCGCGCGGGCACCAGTTCCCGGCCGGCCTCCAGCTCCGCGACGGCCAGCGCGGCCTCGGCGCGATCGGTGTCGCCGACCTCGACGGCCAGCTGGATCACATTGGGCAACCACTGGTGCCGCAACATCATCTCGGCGTAGGCCGGGTCCAGCACCGGCCCGTACTCGGTGAGCGCACCCGCGAGGTCCCCGCGTTGCCGGGCCGCGAGCGCCCGGGCGGCCAGCAGGAAGTCGCAGCTCTCCCGTTCGGAATCGGTGACCAGCACGTACTTGTCCGCGGCGTCGAGGTTGGCCGCGAAGGTGGCGCGGTCGTCCCGGTGACCGGCGATCAACGCCAGCACTCCGTGCAGCAGCAACCCGGAGGGCCCGGCGTCCATCAGGCCCGCGTAGGTGATGGCGGGCCCGTCTTCGGCCACGGTGTCCAGTTCGAGCAGGGCGTCGTCCCACTGCCCGGTCCAGTAGTAGTGCACGGCCGCCGCGACCTGGGGCCCGACCGGGAGCTTGTGCTCGGCCACGAGGTCGGTCGCGGTGCGCAGGGCCGCGTCGGCGTCGGCCAGCCGGTCCAGGTTCTGCAACGTGAAGAGCTTGTTGTCCAACAGGTTGAAATGCATTCCCGCGTGATCCGCCTTGCCCCGCACCACATCGATGGCGGCGTCGACGTGCCGCAGCGCGGTGACGTGGTCGCGCCGCACGGTGTCGACGATCCAGCGGGTCTGCAGGGCGTGCGCGATCAGGTAGTCGTCCTGGTCGGCGACCGCGCCCGCGTACGCGGCCTTCGCGCTCACCTCGGCGGCATCGACGTCCGTGACGTCCCGGACCAGGTGCGCCAGCAGGAGTTTCCGCCGGACCCGCCACGCCTCGGGAACGGCGTCGGACACCGGGAAGTCGGTCAGCGTCCGGATCGAGTCGGCGCGGCGGCCGTTGCGGTAGATGGACGCGGCGAGGATCTGGCGCATCTCCTCCGCGCGGACCGGCTCGGTCGCGGCCGCGAGCGCCTGGCGCGCCTGGGCTTCGGTGTCCCGGGTGAGCCGGAACAGCGTCCGGGTCAGGAAAGCGAGCAGGGCCTCGCGGGACGGATCACGCGGCCCGACCCGGGCCAGCACGTTCTCCAACAGGTCCGCGGCGATCAGCGGCGCGTTGTTCGCGATCTCGGCGGCATGCGCGGCCAGCCAGCGCGCGACCCACGGTTCGAGGTCGGGCAGGGCCGCGGTCAGCTGCTCGGCGACGCGGATCGGCACAACCCCGGCGTTGGCAAGGGCTTTCGCCGCCTCACGGTGCAGCACGGCCCGGGCCGGGGCCGGGATCATGCCCAGGATCGCCTCGCGCATGAGCGGGTGCCGGAAGATCAGCCGCGGGCCCTCGTCGAAGATCACGTTGACCTCGACGGCCTCCACCAGCGCGTCCCGCAGCTGCGCCTCGTCCCACCCGGTCAGGGTGGAGATCTTGTCCATTGTGGCCTCGGGACCGAGGACGGCCACCCAGCGCAGGACTTCGAGGGTCTGCTGGGGCAACGCCCCGCACGTGCGTTCCACCGCCGCGGCGAGCGACCGCGGCGCGGCGTGCACCTGCGCCTGGTCGATGTGCGCGACCCCGTCGACCAGGTCGACCGCCTCGCCGCGCACCAGGGCGCTGACCATTTCCCGCAGGTACAACGGGTTCCCGCCGGCCCGGTCGGTGACCTTGCGCAGGTGCCGGCCAGGGCGGCCGCCGACGAGGTTCTGCGTCAGCGACTCGACATCGTTGGGCGGCAATGGTTCCAGCGGCATGACGACCGAGCGGGAGCGGACCTGGTCCAGCTCGTACTGCCGGCCGCGGCTGACGTTGGAGACGCC
>CBIMJO010000179.1:0-10566 GCA_966244135.1 uncultured Actinocrispum sp.
AACGCCGGCGGTGTGGATCACCGCCGACAGCGACTCGCCCACAAGCAAGGACGCCAACGCATCCCGGTCGGTCACGTCGCAGGCGACCACCCGCGCCGACGTCCCCAGCAAAGCCAGCTCGTCGACCAGGTCAGAGCCGCCACCGCGACGGCTGACCAGCAACAGATCCCGAACACCTTGTCCAGCAAGGTGCTTGGCAACGAGACGCCCGAGACCACCGGTGCCGCCGGTGATCAGCACCGTCCCGTCCCACGTGTGCGGAGCGTCCGCGGTCACCCGCGCCAGGCGCGCCACGCGCACCTCGCCGTCCCGGATCCGCACCTGGGGCTCGGCCAACCCCAAAGCCGCATCGACGGCCAGAGAATCGTCGGTGTCCACGAGCACGAACCGCCCCGGCTGCTCGGCCTGCGCCGACCGCACCAGACCCCAGACCACCGACGCGGCGAGATCACCGCGAGTCACGAAGGCCAGGCGCTCGTCGGTGCCCTGAATGCGTTCGAGCACCGAAGCCGCCACCGCGTGAGCCGAAGCCACGACGTCCTCACCAGCGCTGACGTCGACGATTGTGTAGTCGCCAGCCGCCTTGGACGGCTTGGCAGCCACCCACTCCACGCAGTAGAGGTCGTCCGCGGTCGGCCGAGCCTGCGCCCGGACAGTCAACGAACCGATCGACGCAACCGGAGCCCCTGCGAGGTCTGCGATCTCGACCGACACCGTGTCGGAGCCCAGGAGCCGCAACCGGACCCGCACCGACGACGCACCAGACGTGTACAGCGACACGCCTTCCCACGCGAACGGCACACCACGGTCGCTCACGCCCAGCAGACGGGCCGCGTGCAGGGTGGCGTCCAGCAGCGCCGGGTGGATGCCGAACCCGGTCTCCTCGGAAGCCAGGCTGACCTCGGTGAACACCTGGTCACCGGTACGCCAGGCGGCGGTCAGCCCTTGGAACAGCGGCCCGTAGTCGAAGCCGTCCGCGGCCCGCCCCTCATAGAAGTCGGTGACATCCACGCGGTCCGCCGCCGGCGGCCACTCGGCCAGCCGGAAGCCAGGCTCGACCGCGGCAGACAGGAACCCGCTGGCGTGCTGAGTCCACGGCTGCTCGTCCGCCCGCGCGAACACGCCGATCGACCGGCGCCCGCCCTCGTCCGGCGTGCCGACCCGCACCTGAACCTGAACCCCGGCGCGCTCCGGCAACACCAGCGCGGCACCCAAGGTCAACTCGTCGACGCGCTCGCATCCGACCTGCTCACCGGCCCGGAACGCCATCTCCACGAACGCCGCGCCGGGCACCAGCACCGAACCCTGAACCACGTGCTCGGCGAGCCACGGGTGCGTCGAGATGGACAGCCGCCCGGTGAACACCACGTCGTCGGAGTCGGCCAGCTCGATCGTGCCACCCAGCAACGGATGCTCGGCCGCGGTCAGCCCGATCGCCGCCGCGTTCCCCAGCGCCCGAGCCGCCTTGGGCCAGAACCACTCGTGCTGGAAGCTGTACGTCGGCAAGTCGACAATCCGCGCCCCCGGCAGCAAAGCAGCCCAATCCACCGCCACCCCAGCCACAAACAGCTCACCAACCGCCTGCGCGACCGGCCGGTCCTTACGCTGCAACGGAACCAGCACAGCCTCGTCCGGCAACGACTCCCGCGCCATCGCCGTCAGCACACCATCCGGCCCCACCTCGACAAACCTCGTCACACCCGCGTCGTTGAGCGCCTGGATGTGATCCGCGAACCGCACCGCCTCGCGCACATGCCGAACCCAATCCTCGGGCTCTGACACCGGCGACACCATCGGAATCCGCGGCTCGGCAAACGTCAACTCCGCCACCACAGCCTGGAACTCGTCCAGCATCGGGTCCATCAACGGCGAGTGGAACGCATGCGACACCTTCAGCCGCTTCGACTTCTCAAACCGCCCGGCAATCGCCAGCACCTCAGCCTCATCACCCGCGATGACCACCGAGTTCGGCCCGTTCACCGCCGCGATCCCGACCTGCGAGGTCAGCAGAGGCACGACCTCTTCCTCACTCGCCCGGAGCGACACCATCGCTCCACCAGCGGGAAGAGCCTGCATCAACCGCGCCCGCGCCGACACCAACCGCGCCGCGTCCGCCAACGACAACACCCCAGCCACATGAGCAGCGGCAATCTCACCAATCGAATGCCCCACCAAATAGTCCGCCCGCACACCCCAAGACTCGACAAGTCGATAGAGCGCCACTTCAAACGCGAACAACGCAGGCTGGGTGAACCCCGTCTGGCTCAACGCCTCGGCATCATCACCCCAGATGACTTCCCGCAACCCCGGCTCCAACTCCGCGAGTGCCGCATCAAAGGCCTCCGCGAACACCGGATACCGCTCGTGGAGATCACGCCCCATCCCGAGTCGCTGAGACCCCTGCCCCGCAAAGAGGAACCCAACCTTCCCGCTGCTCACACCCCCACTGACAGCCGCTTCACCCTCCGAGATGGCTCGCAGCGCCGCAACCGCTTCATCCCGTTCCCCAGCAACGATCGCAGCCCGGTGCTCGAACGACGACCGGCTCGTACCCAGCGACAACGCCACATCGCCAAGCCCAGCCACTACACCGCGTGAGCCGCTCTCCTCCGCAAGGTGAGCCGCCAGGCGCTCAGCTTGACCCCGCACCGCCTCCTCACTCTTACCCGACAGCACCAGCGGCACCACACCCGCAGCCACCGGCGCCGCAGTCTCCGCGGCAACCCCCTCCAGAATCACATGCGCATTGGTCCCGCTGATCCCGAAGGACGACACACCGGCCCGCCGGGCCCGGCCGGTCTCCGGCCACTCGACCTCAGCCGTGACCAGCTCAACGGCACCCTCAGACCAGTCCACATGCGACGAAGCCTCAGTGACGTGCAATGTCTTGGGCACCACGCCGTGCCGCATGGCCTGGACCATCTTGATCACACCAGCCACACCGGCAGCCGCCTGCGCGTGCCCGATGTTGGACTTCAACGAACCCAACAGGAGCGGTGTCGAGCGGTCCTGGCCGTAAGTCGCCAGCAGAGCCTGCGCCTCGATCGGGTCGCCCAGAGTCGTCCCAGTTCCATGGGCCTCAACAGCATCGACATCCGAAGTGGACAGACCAGCGGACGCAAGCGCTTGCCGGATCACCCGCTGCTGCGAAGGACCGTTCGGAGCAGTCAAACCATTCGAAGCACCATCCTGGTTGACCGCCGAACCACGAACCACCGCGAGGATCCGATGTCCGTTGCGCACCGCATCTGACTGCCGCTCCAGCACCAGCATGCCGACACCCTCAGCCCAGCCAACACCATCAGCCGAGTCCGAGAACGACTTGCACCGACCGTCGGGAGCAAGCCCCCGTTGCCGCGAGAACTCAACAAAGGTGGTCGGCGTGGACATCACGGTGACGCCACCGGCAAGAGCCAGCGAGCACTCCCCCGACCGCAAAGCCTGAGCCGCCAAATGCATAGCCACCAGCGACGAAGAGCACGCAGTGTCCACAGTGACCGCCGGACCCTCAAGACCAAGGGCATAGGACACACGACCCGAGGCAATGCTGGGCGCGCTGCCGTTGCTCTGGAAGCCTTCGAACTCGGTGCCGGACAGGATGGTGGCGTAGTCGCTGTACATCACGCCCGCGAACACACCGGTCCGGCTGCCGCGCAACGCAAGCGGGTCGATACCGGCCCGCTCGACGGCCTCCCACGAGACCTCCAGCAACAGGCGCTGCTGCGAGTCCATGGCCACAGCCTCACGAGGGCTCAGGCCGAAGAAGGAGGCGTCGAACGCGCCGGCCTCGTGCAGGAACCCGCCTTCGCGGCTGTAGGAGGTACCGAAGTTCGCGGGATCGGGGTTGTACAAAGAATCGAGGTCCCAACCGCGGTTGACCGGGAACCCGGACACCGCGTCCACGCCGGACGAGACCAGCTCCCACAGGTCCTCCGGTGAGGAAACCCCACCAGGGTAACGGCATCCCATGCCGACGATGACGATCGGGTCGTCCGAGACGATGACGCCGGACACCACCGGCACGTCGGCATCCGCCCCGAACAGCGAGTCGAACAGGTACGCGGCCAGGGCGTTCACGGTCGGGTAGTCGAACGTGAGCGTGGCAGGCAGGCGCAGGCTGGTCTCAGCGGCGAGCCGGTTGCGCAGGTCGACCGCGGTCAGCGAGTCGAAACCCTGCTCCTGGAACGCCCGCGAGGGATCGATCGTGTCGGCCGTCGCATGCCCGAGAACGAGCGCGACCTGAACGCGCACGAGATCAACAAGAGCCGCCAGCCGATCGGCTTCGTTCAGCCGCGAGAACCGGTCAGAGACCGCCGAAGCGACGCCGGCGGTCCGCCGAGTCCGCGTCTTGATCAGGCCGCGGAAGGCGTATGGCACGTCACCACCGGCCCGGAGAGCCGCCAAATCGAAGCGAGCCGGAAGAACCGCCGGAGCCCCGGCAGCGAGGGCCGCGTCGAACAAGGCCAAGCCCTGCGCGGGCTCGATCGGCGGCATACCGGCCCGGGCGAGCCGCTGCATGTCCGCTTCGGACAGTGCGCTCGTCATCCCGGACACCTGTGCCCACGGTCCCCACGCCAGCGACGTCGCCGGAAGCCCCTGGGCCTGCCGGTGAACGGCCAGCGCATCCAGGAAAGCGTTTGCGGCGGCGTAGTTCGCCTGCCCAGCACCACCGAGCGTACCGACAACGGACGAGAACACCACGAATGCGGAAAGGTCCTGGGTCAGCGAGTGCAGGTTCCAGGCAGCGTCCACCTTGGACCGCAGCACCGTCGCGAACCGTTCGGGGGTCAGCGACTCGATCACTCCGTCGTCGAGGACGCCGGCAGAGTGGATCACGGCGGTGACCGGGTTCGCGGCCAGCAACTCGGCCACGGCATCCCGATCGGCCATGTCACACGCGTGAACCCGCGCTCGCGCGCCGAGATCCGCCAGCGCGGCCACCAACTCGGCGGCACCCGGCGCATCCAGGCCGCGACGACTCACCAGCACCAGATCCTGAACGCCCTGCCCAGCGAGATGCTTGGCGATGAGGGCGCCCAGTCCGCCGGTGCCACCAGTGATCAGCACTGTGCTGTCCGGCGCCCATTCGAACGTCTCGGCGGTGGCCACCCGGGCAAGCCGGCCGACCTTCACCTCGCCGTCACGGATCACCAGCTGCGGCTCACCAGAAGCCACCGCTGCGGCGAGATCCGAACTGCCATCGGTGTCGACAAGGGTGAATCGGCCAGGGTGCTCGGCCTGGGCCGACCGCACCAGACCCCATACCGCCGCAGCGGCCAAGTCCGAGCCATCAACGGCACCACGAGTCACGAACACCAGGCGCGCGTCGTCCGCCAATGCGGCCTGAACCCGCTCCAACGCCGCGGTGGTCGCCGCGTAGACATCGCCTTCGACAGCAACCGTCTCGAAGTCCACGGTGGCGTCACCAACGCTGAACGGCACCCACTCCAGCCGGAACAGCGAGTCCCGAGCCGGGCCGACCGTTGACATCGGACGCAACGCCAAGGACTCCACCGAGGCAACCGGACCACCCGCAGGGTCAGCCAGCGCGATGGAAACCTCATTCGGGCCCACCGGGGACATCTTCACCCGCACCGAAGTCGCGCCCTCGGCGTGCAGCGAGAAGCCCTGCCACGAGAACGGCAACACACCGGGCTCAGCGAGTTCTCCGAGCGCGGTCGCCCGCAGAACAGAGTCCAGCAACGCGGGGTGCAGGCCGAACAAGGAAGCGTCGGCCCGATTCTCCTCGTTCAGCGAGACCTCGGCGAACACCTCACCCTCACGCCGCCAGGCCGCAGTGAGCCCTCGGCAAGCGGGACCATAGTCAAAGCCGTTTGCGGCCAGCTGCGAGTAGAGCCCGTCCAGGTCAATGGCCTCGGCGCCCGAGGGCGGCCATTCCACGCTGTCGAAGTCGATCGCAACGGCACCGGTGGTGAGCAGGCCGGAGGCGTGTTTGGTCCACTCGACTGTCCCTGCTGGACGCGAGTAGAACGCCACCGACCGCGAACCGGACTCCTCGGACCCGACCGCGACCTGGATCTGCACGCCGCCCTGCTCGGGAACCACCAGCGGTGCCGACAAAGTCAGTTCGGCCAGCGTGTCACAGCCGACGTGATCCCCAGCCTGAACCGCCAGCTCGACAAAGGCCGTGCCAGGCAACAAGACGTTGCCCCGGATTCGGTGGTCAGCCAGCCATGGATGCGTTTGCAGCGAGACGGTTCCAGTCAACAGCGACTCACCTGGCGAGTCAGCCAGTTCGACAGCGGACGACAACAAAGTCCTGCCAGCCGAAGGCCAGTAGCGCTCGTGCTGGAACGCATAGGTAGGCAGGCCGATTCGCCGCGCCCCGGGCAGCAAGGCAGTCCAGTCGATCCGGCCGCCGTGCACCTGCAACCGGCCGAGCGCGGTCATCGCGGACAGGCCCTCAGGGCGATCCTTGCGCAGCACCGGAACCAGCACAGCTTCGTCCGGCAACGACTCCCGCGCCATCGCGGTCAGCACACCATCCGGCCCGATCTCAACGAACTTCGAGACTCCAGCCTCGTGCAAGGCCCGCACGTGATCGGCGAACCGCACTGCCTCCCGCACATGCCGAACCCAATACTCAGCATCCGAAACAGGAGACAACATCGGAATCCCCGGCTCCGAGAACTCCAATTCCGCAACCACAGCCCGGAACTCATCCAGCATCGGATCCATCAACGGCGAATGAAACGCGTGCGACACACGCAACCGTTTGACCTTCTCGAAATGCTGAGCGATCGCCACCACTTCGGCTTCGTCGCCAGCGATCACCACCGAGGTCGGCCCATTCACCGCAGCGATCCCGACCTGCGGGGTCAGCAAAGGCGCGACCTCGTCCTCCGTCGCCCGCAATGAGACCATCGCCCCACCAGCCGGAAGCGCCTGCATCAACCGAGCCCGCGCGGACACCAGCTTGCAAGCATCCTGCAGCGACAGCACCCCAGCCACATGAGCGGCCGCGATCTCGCCGATCGAATGCCCCACAAGGTAATCCGGCTTGACGCCCCAGTTCTCAAGGAGCCGGTAGAGGGCTACCTCGATCGCGAACAGCGCTGGCTGCGTGAACTCGGTGCGGTTCAGCGCTTCCGCATCTGCACCCCACACAACAGAACGGACAGCAGGATCCAGACCGGCGAGAACGGCATCGAGAACGCCAGCGAAAACATCGAATCGGTCATAGAGGTCCCTCCCCATGCCAAGCCGCTGGGAACCCTGCCCAGCGAACAGGAATCCGGTCTTGCCGGGCACTGGTGACCCGGTCAGCACACCTGGCGCCGGGCGGCCCTCGGCGAGGGCGGCCAGGCCGGCCAGCGCCCCATCGCGGTCCTCTGCGACCACAGCGGCCCGGTACTCGAAGCCCGACCTGCTCGCCAGCGAGAACGCCGTGTCCGCAATGGACGCTCCGGCATCGAAGTGCTCCAGCAGCCGGGCAGCTTGCGCGGCCAAGGCTTCCGGGCTCTTCGCGGACAGCACCAACGGCGGGGGTGTCTTCACCGCGACAGCCGTCGCCTCGACGTTCGCGACCTGTTCCAGGATCACGTGCGCGTTGGTGCCGCTGATCCCGAACGAAGACACCCCCGCCCGGCGCACCCGGCTCACCTCGGGCCAGGCGACCTGTGAGGTAATGAGTTCAACGGAGCCTGCAGCCCAGTCCACGTGCGACGATGGCGCGTCGACGTGCAGGGTCTGCGGCAGCTCGCCGTGCTGCATGGCCTGGACCATCTTGATCACACCGGCGACACCGGCAGCCGCCTGGGTGTGACCGATGTTCGACTTGATCGACCCCAGCAGCAGGGGAAGATCCCGGTCCTGCCCGTAGGTCGCGAGCAGCGCCTGCGCCTCGATCGGATCACCGAGAGTGGTCCCAGTGCCGTGGGCCTCGACGGCATCGACGTCCGAAGTAGACAACCCAGCCGACGCAAGCGCCTGCCGGATCACGCGTTGCTGCGAAGGCCCGTTCGGCGCGGTGAGCCCGTTGGAGGCACCGTCCTGGTTGATGGCCGAACCACGGAACACGGCCAGGATCGGGTGCCCGTTGCGGATGGCGTCCGACTGGCGTTCCAGCACCAGCATGCCGACACCCTCGGACCAGCCCACACCATTGGCGGACTCGGAGAACGACCGGCAGCGGCCATCGGGAGACAACCCACGCTGCCGTGAGAACTCCACAAAGGACCGTGGCGTCGACATCACCGTCACACCACCGGCCAGCGCCAGCGAGCACTCACCCGACCGGAGCGCCTGTGCCGCCATGTGCATGGCCACCAACGAAGACGAGCACGCGGTGTCCACGGTGACCGCAGGCCCTTCAAGACCCAGGGTGTAGGACACGCGGCCGGTCACGACGCTGGCGAAGCTGCCATTGATGACGTGGCCCTCGAACTCGTCTCGCTCAAGGACTTTGCCGTAGTCGTTGTACATCACACCGGCGAAAACACCGGTCTGGCTGCCGCGCAACCCAACCGGGTCGATCCCGGCGCGTTCGATCGCCTCCCACGACACCTCCAGCAACAGCCGCTGCTGGACGTCGGTGGCGAGCGCCTCCCGCGGGCTCATCCCGAAGAAGGCCGCGTCGAACTCGGCCGCGGTGTGCAGGAACCCGCCCTCACGCGAGTAGGACGTGCCCGGATGGCCCGGATCGGTGTTGTACAAGGCGTCCAGGTCCCAGCCACGGTCGGTCGGGAACCCGGAGATGGCATCGACGCCATCGGTGACCAGCCGCCACAGGTCCTCGGGGGACTCGACCCCGCCCGGGTAGCGGCAGCCCATGCCGACGATCACGATGGGGTCGTTGTCGACCAGCACACCGGGGATCACCGGGGAAAGCACGTCCGCGCCGAAGAGTTCGCCGACGAGGTGACCGGCGAGGCCGTCCACGGTCGGGTAGTCGAAGATCACGGTGGGCGAAAGCCGCAGCCCGGACTTGGTGCTCAGCCGGTCGCGCAGCTCGATCGCGGTCAGGGAGTCGAACCCGATCTCCTTGAACGTCATGCCGCCGTCGATGCCCGCCGCCTCGGCTGCCAGCACCGCCGCTGCCTGCGCCCGGACCAATTCAGCCGCCGCAGCCAGGCGCTGTTCAGCGTCCAGGCCAACGAGGCTCTGCGCGAACGAACCATTCGCCGCCCCAGCCTGTGCGGCCCGCCGAGTTCGCCGGACCAGACCTCGCAGGGCTGCTGGGACCTCATCGCGTTCCCGCAGGCCAGGCAGGTCGAGCCGGACCGGCACGACCACCGGTTCCCCCGAGGCGAGGGCCGCGTCGAACAGCCGCAGGCCGTGCGCGCCTTCGAGCGGGAGCATGCCGGCCCGGGCGAACCGCTGCATGTCCACATCGGACAGTGACCCGGTCATGCCCCCGAGGTCCTGCACCCACGGCCCCCATGCCAGCGACAACGCGGGCAGTCCCTGAGCGTGCCGGAGACGGGCCAGACCGTCGAGATAGGCGTTGGCGGCCGCGTAGTTGGCCTGCCCGGCGCCGCCGAGGGTGCCGATGACCGACGAGAACATGATGAACGCGGCCAGGTCCATGTCCCGGGTGAGCTCGTGCAACGCCCAGGCAGCGTCCACCTTAGTCGCCAGTACAGTGTCCACGCGCTCCGGTGTGAGCGAGGTCAGCAGGCCATCGTCGAGAGTCCCCGCGGCGTGGACAACTGCCGTCAGCGGGCGGTCCAGAGTGGACAGGAGCTGAGTGAGCGCGTCCCGGTCGGTGACGTCACAGGCAGCGACCGTGATCGAGGCGTCCAAGTCCTCCAGACCCTCAACGACGCCACGGCGGCTGACCAGGAGCAGATGACGGACCCCGTACTCGGTGACCAGGTGCCGGGCGAGCAGACGGCCCAGACCGCCGGTGCCGCCGGTGATCAGCACGGTGCCCTCGGGATCCCACGCGGGCCGTTCACCTTCCGGCACGACCTTGACGAGACGACCAGCGTAGAGCTTGCCGTCGCGGACGATCTGCTGTGGTTCGTCGGCGTTGAGCGGCGGGAGTTCGCCGTCGCTGTCCACGATCACGAACCGGCCCGGGTGCTCGACCTGAGCCGCCCGCACCAGCCCCCACACCGCTGCAGCCGCAAGATTGTCCTCGAAGGCCCCGCGAGTCTGGATGACCAGCTGCGAGTCCACAGTGGACTGCAGAGCCGCCAGAGCGGTGTGGACATCGTTGCCCTGAATGACCGGAGCGTCCAGGGAGCCACCGGCCACCGGCACCCAGTCCATCCGGTACAACGAGTCCACGCTCGTGAGCTGGGCGGCCGACGGAACCCGCATGACCAGCGAGTCGACCGTCGCCACCGGCTGCCCCACGCCGTCCGCGACCGAGATCCCAACGGCCTCCGGACCAGCGGGAACGACCTTCACCCGCAGCGCCGACGCGCCGACAGCGTGCAGCGAAACGCCCTGCCACGAGAACGGCAGTGCCCCGGCCAAGCCGGCGAAGTTGGTGGCGTGCAGGACCATGTCGAGCAGCGCCGGGTGCAGGCCGAACGTCCCGGCCTCGTTCTCCTCGTCAGCGTTCAGGCCGACCTCGGCGAAGACCTCCTCACCGCG
>CBIMJO010000180.1:0-10552 GCA_966244135.1 uncultured Actinocrispum sp.
AGAATTCGAAAGGCCAATTGTGTCCACCGACCCGCCGGCGCCGCCGGTCACCCTCGACCGTCAGCTGGAGACGCCCCTCGCCGTCCAGCTGGCCGACGCCCTGCGTTCGGCCGCCGCGGACGGACGGCTCCGCAGTGGCGACCGCCTGCCGTCGACCCGCGCGCTCGCGACCCGGCTGCAGGTCAGCCGAACGGTCACAGCAGCAGCATACGAGCAGTTGCATGCGGAGGGGTGGATCGCGGGCCGGCACGGATCGGGCACATATATAACGACAGCCCCGCCGGGCAGCCTGCCGGAGAAGGGGCACCGCCCGCGCGCGTCCGCGCCAGAACGCCCGCTCATCGACATGACACCCGGTTCGCCGTGGGCGGGCGGGATCGACCGCGCCGCCTGGCGCCGGGCGTGGCGGGCGGCGGCCGACCCGGAACCCTTGCTCCGGCCGGAACGCGCCGGGCTGCCGGAGTATCGCGAAGTCATCGCCGAACACCTGTTGCGGCACCGGGGGTTGCGGGTCGGCACCGAGGACGAGACCGTGCTCGCCACGAGCGGCACGACTTCGGCGGTGTTCGAGCTGGCGGCCGCGGTCCTGGGGCGTGGGGCCACTGTTGCTGTTGAGGAGCCTGGATATCAGCGTGCGGTCCAGACCATGCGTGCGGCCGGGTTGAACGTGGTGCAGGCACCCGTTGACGCTGAAGGGTTCCGGGTGGACTCGGTGCCCGCTTCGGTCCGGGCGGTGTACTGCTCGCCCGCGCACCAATATCCGTTGGGCGGCCGCATGCCCGCGGGCCGGCGGGTGGAGCTGGTGGAACGGGCGCGGCGCGACGGCTGGCTCGTGATCGAGGACGACTACGACGGCGAGCTGCGCTATGACGTGGCGCCATTGCCTTTGCTCGCCGCCCTCGCCCCGGATGTCGTGGTGCACCTGGGAACCACGAGCAAGATCCTCACCCCGACGCTCGGCACGGGGTGGATGGTCGCGCCGCCCTCGGTGGCCGCGGCGGTGCTGGGCCAACGGGACATCACCGGGATGGGGCCGGCCGCGGCGGGCCAGCGGGTGCTGATCGAGATGGCGCGGCACGGCGACCTCGGCCGGCATCTGCGGCGGTTGCGCAGGGAACTGTCGGACCGGCGGTCGCTGATCGTGGATGCCTTGCAGTCGGCCGGGTTGGCTGTGCTTGGTGATGACGCTGGTGCGCATGTGGTGGTGCCGCTGGCTTCCGGACGCGCCGAAAAGGACGCCCGGCTCGCGGCCGAGGGGATCGGCGTCCGGGTCGACGGCCTGGCCCGGCACCACGCGGGCCGTGCGCGCTGGCACGGGATCGCGTTGGGCTACGCGGCTTGTTCGCGCGACGAGCTCGTAGGCATATTGCCGCAGCTAGTGGACCTGCTCAGGCGGGCACATGGCGACGGGTAAGGTCGGGCGGCATGAGCGAGCCGAAAACCCGAGTCGCCGTGATCTTCGGCGGTCAGAGCACCGAGCACTCCGTCAGCTGTGTCTCGGCTGCCAGCGTGCTCGCCAACATCGACACGTCCCGCTACGAGGTGCTGCCGATCGGCATCACCCCGCAGGGATCGTGGGTTCTGGGTCCGTCGGATCCCGCTTCGCTGGCGCTGATCGGGCGTGAGCTGCCGTCGATCACTTCCGGCACCGAGCTGACGCTGTCGTCGTCGCGGCTGATCGGGCTGGAGCGCGGCGAGACCCTGGCGTCGGTCGATGTGGTGTTCCCCCTGCTGCACGGCGCTTTCGGTGAGGACGGCACCATCCAGGGTCTGCTGGAGCTGGCGGGTGTGCCGTACGTCGGCGCGGGTGTGCTGTCGAGCGCGGTCGTGATGGACAAGGAGTACACCAAGAAACTCCTGGCCGCCGAAGGCATCGCGGTGGGTACCTACGAGGTGCTCCGCCCCAACGTGCGCACCTTGTCCCAGGGGCAACGGGATCGGCTCGGGCTGCCGGTGTTCGTGAAGCCGGCGCGCGCGGGTTCGTCCTACGGCATCACCAAGGTCTCCTCCTGGGACGAGCTCGACGCGGCCATCGCGTACGCCAGGTCGGTGGACCCCAAGGTGATCATCGAGGCGATGGTGGCCGGGCGCGAGCTGGAGTGCGGGGTGCTGGAGTTCCCCGACGGCCGGGTCGAGGCGTCGCTGCCCTCCGAGGTCCGGTTCTCGACCGGCGCGGAGTACTACGACTTCGAGACCAAGTACCTCAGCGAGGACTCGCTCGAGCTGGACATCCCCGCGAAGGTCAGCGACGCCATGATCGAGGAGATCCGCGCGCTGTCCATCCGCGCCTTCCAGGCGATGGACGGCCAGGGCCTGGCGCGCGTGGACTTCTTCCTGCGCGAGGACGGCGAGCTGCTGGTCAACGAGCTGAACACGATGCCCGGCTTCACCCCGAGCTCGGCCTATCCCAAGATGTGGGCAGTGACCGGAGTGGACTATCAGAGCCTGGTGACCACATTGGTCGAAACCGCGATCGCGCGGGGAACCGGCCTCCGCTAACCCCCTCACCCCCGCGTGTCTCACGTTGCTCCGAGACGTGAGACACGCTGTCAGTCGAGGCGGCGGAGGGTGGATTTGTAGATCTTGATGTTGGCGATGTACTTGTCCACGGCGAAGGACCAGGCGTTGGGTGGGACTTCGTAGTTCTCGCGGATCTTGGCGGGGACGCCGAGGGCCATCCGGCGGGCGGGGACGCGGCTGTCGAAGGACAGCACGGCGCCGGCGCCGAGGATGGCGCCCTCCTCGACCACGGAACCGTTGAGCAGCACGGAACCCGAGGCGATCAGGCAGTCGTCGCCGACCGTGGCGCCCTCGATGTGCACGTTGTGGCCGACCACGCAGTTCGCGCCGATCACGGTGGGGTGCACTTCGGTGCAGTGGATGACCGTGCCGTCCTGGATGCTGGTGCGCTCGCCGATCTGGATGCTGCCGTAGTCGCCGCGCAGCACCGCCTGCGGCCACACGGACGCGTTCGCGCGCAGCGTCACGTCGCCGATGATGGTCGCGTCGGGATGCACGTACGCATCCGGGTGAATGATCGGCTCGCGGTCACCGAGCGCGTAGATCGCCAAGATTCCTCCACAGTGGACGAAGGGCTATCGCCAGTGCTGCCAGCCGCCTGGGCCCTCGTAGGGCCTGCCGTCGACGGTCACGCCGTCGCCCCGCCAGACCGTGCCGATGGTCACCCAGCCCTCCGGGACCGATCCGGGGCCGGGGAACGTCGCGGCCAGCGCGTGGTCCTCGCCGCCGGTGAGCACCCAGTGCCGGGGGTCGGCGCCGAGCGCGGTGCCGACGTCGACCAGCCGCTGGTGCACCTCCAGCAGGTCGGTCCGGACGTCGATGGCCACCCCGGAAGCCTCCGCGATGTGAGCGAGGTCTGCCAAGAGGCCGTCGGACACATCGATCATCGCGGTCGCGCCGGCGACCGCCGCCTGAGCGCCCGCCGCGTACGGCGGTTCGGGTGCGCGGTGCGCGCTCACGACGCTCACCGGTGAGCGGAAACCCCGCCCCAGCACAGCAAGTCCGGCGGCCGACCAGCCCAGCCGCCCGCACACCGCGACGACGTCACCGACGAGCGCGCCGGACCGCTTCACCGGCTCGCGCCCCTGCATGTCTCCTAACGCAGTGACCGAAATCACCAGTGTGTCGGAGCTGACGATGTCGCCGCCGACGATGCCCACGCGGGCACGCGTCGCTTCCTTCCACATGCCCGCGGTGATGCCGTCCAGAAGCTCCACTGTGGTCTCCGGCGGGCAGGCCAGCCCGACGAGAACGGCGGTCGGCGCGGCGCCCATCGCGGTCACGTCGGCGAGGTTCACCGCGACCGCCTTGTGGCCCACTTGCTCTGGTGTAGACCAATCCAGGCGGAAGTGGACACCCGAGACGAGGACGTCCGTGCTGGCGACCACCCGCCCGTCGGAGGCGACCACGACCGCCGCGTCATCGCCCGGCCCGAGCAGGGTGCTCGGCGGTTGGGCGCGGCCAACCGTCAACCGCTGAATGAGCGAGAACTCACCCAGATCAGCGACGGTGGCAGCGCCCTCTGGCGTGTCCGATCGCACAAAAGCCTCCGATACCGAATGTTCGGACCCCCGAACATTCCCCGCTTGGGGTACGTTGCTGACCACGTTCCTACCTTGAGCATTCTTGTCCAGACGAAGGGGCACGCCGGTGGTCCACGCATACATCCTGATCCAGACCGAGGTCGGCAAGGCGGCCGCGGTGGCGGCCGAGATCGCCGGAATACAGGGAGTGACCACCGCGGAGGACGTCACCGGTCCCTACGACGTGATCGTGCGGGCCGAGGCGGACAACGTGGATCTGCTCGGCCAGCTGGTGGTCGCCCGCATCCAGAACGTGGACGGGATCACACGCACGCTCACCTGCCCGGTGGTGCATCTCTGAAGCGTGCTGTAGTGGTGCGGTGAACCGGACCAGGGTTGTCATCGCGGCCAGTCTGTCCGTGGTGCTCATCGCCGGGGTGATCGTCTTCGGCATCGTCGTGCGCTCGCAGGAGCCGCCGGCGAAGCCGGTCGCCCTGGTGCCCGTTCCCGCGCCCCAAGCGACCTCCGCGGACTGCACGGCGCTGCTCGGCAAGCTGCCGGAGAGCCTGCAGTCCGGCTCCACCGTACTGGGCAAAGCCGCCCTGGCGGCCCCCGCCCCACCCGCGACCGCGGCCTGGACGGACAACCAGTCCGAACCGGTCGTGCTGCGCTGCGGTTTGGACAAGCCCGCCGAGCTCGGCCCGACCACGCAGACCCGGGCGATCGACGGCGTGCAGTGGCTGCCGATCGATGGGGCCGACGCGACCACTTGGTTCACTGTGGACCGGACGGTGTTCGTGGCGTTGACCGTGCCGACCACCGCCGGTACCGGCCCGCTGCAGGACATCTCCAAGGCCGTTGGCCAGTTCCTGCCGAAGAAGAGCTAGACCCGCTGGTCCAGGACCATTTCGGGGTGGTTATCCTCCGGCGGCATGGCACGTCCACTGCATGAAGTCATGGACCCCGGCTGGGCCGAGGCGCTGGCGCCGGTCGCGGACAAGATCGCCACGATGGGCGAGTTCCTCCGCGAGGAGATCGCCGCCGGCCGCACATACCTGCCCGCCGGCGAGAACGTGTTGCGCGCCTTCAAACAGCCCTTCGACGACGTGCGGGTGCTGATCGTCGGCCAGGACCCGTACCCGACCCCCGGGCACGCGGTCGGCCTGTCGTTCTCGGTCGCCCCGGATGTCCGGCCGATCCCGAAGAGCCTGATCAACATCTACAAGGAGTACATGGAGGACCTGGGCTACCCCAAGCCCAGCAACGGTGATCTGACGCCGTGGACCGAGAACGGCGTGCTGCTGCTCAACAGGGCGCTCACGGTGATGCCCGGCAAACCCAACTCCCACCAGGGCAAGGGCTGGGAGGAGGTGACCGAGCAGGCGATCATCGCGCTGGCGAAACGGGACAAGCCACTCGTGTCGATCCTGTGGGGCCGCAACGCCCGCAACCTCCGGCCGCTGCTGGACCCGTTGCCCTGCATCGAATCCGCGCACCCCAGCCCGATGTCCGCGGCGGGCGGCTTCTTCGGGTCGCGGCCGTTCAGCCGGGCGAACGCGCTGCTGGAGCAGCAGGGCGCGGCGCCGGTCGACTGGAAGCTGCCCTGACCAGGCATAATGGTCGCAGTGGGGATCACTGCGCTGATTTTCGACTTCGACGGCCTGCTGATGGACACCGAGGGCACGATGGTCGCCAGCTGGCAGCACGAATGGCGGCACCACGGGCTCGAGCTGGACTTGGCGACCTTCTTCGTTGACCACGGTGGCGACGTCACCGACGAACGTTATGCGGCCCTGGCGGGTGCCGTCGGTCCTGGGTTCGACCGTGGCACCAGCCACGCCCGGCGGCTGGCCCACCGCGACGCCCTGAACGCGGATCTTAAGGTGCCCCAAGGCATCCAGGACTGGATCGCGTCCGCTTCGGACTTGAAGCTGGCCGTAGCGAGCAGCTCGCCGGCGGCGTGGGTGCTGCCATTCCTCGCACGTACGGGGTACGTGTTCGACGTGGTGGCCTGTGGCGACGAGGTCGCGCACCCGAAGCCGGATCCCGGTGTCTACACCCTCGCGCTGCAGCGCCTGGGCGTCGACGCGGCCGAGGCGATCGCGTTCGAGGACAGCCCGCACGGCGTCGCGGCCGCCAAAGCCGCGGGCCTCAAGTGCGTCGCCATCCCGACCAGGTACTCGGACCGCACCCGCTACACCGCCGCCGACCTCGTCCTGACCGACTCCGCGGACAAGACCCTGGCCGAGATCCTGGCGGCCGCGTAACCAGCCCGGGCACGAAACTCGGTGGGGCGAGTGGTCGGGGTTTTGTAGGTTCGGGTGGGTGCGGCGGGATCTGGGGCTGATCGTTTCGGGTGTGGGGGTTTCGGCCTTCGGCACCTGCTTGAGCCAGCTCGTGTTGCTGTTGCACTTCAAGACCGTCGGGCCGGTCGTGGTGGCGGCGTTCTTGGTCGCGGCCTCGTTGCCGGTGTCGCTGGGGGCGCCGTTGGCCGGGTTGCTGGTAGATCGGCTGCCGAACCGCCGGCTGATGCAGGCCGCTCAGCTCCTCCAAGCCGCCATGATGATCACCGTCGCCGTGGCCCTGGACAACACCGTGCTGGTGATCACCGCGATGTTCGTTCACGGCTGCGGGACGGCCGTCGCCGATCCCGCCGCCTCGGCGTTGGTCCCGCACGCGACCGAAGACGCCACCCGCGGCTACTCGTGGCTGGCGACCGCGCGGTCAGTGGGACTGGTTGTGGGTACGGGCGCGGGTGGTGTGATCGCCGCGACGATCGGTGTGCACGCGGCGATCCTGGTGGACGCGGCGACATTCGTGGCGCAGGCGTTGTCCTTGCTGTTGCTGACTGTGGAGCGCCGTGGCGGAACGCACGACAAACGCGGCGGGGCGCTGGAAGGCTTCAAATACTTGTGGCGCGATCGGGTCCTCGCCGCGGGTGTCGGCGGCAATGCCGTGATCGCGCTGTGCGTGGTGCTGATCAACGTCGCCGACTTGTTCTACATCATCGACGTGCTGCACGGCGGGATCGCGCTGGTGGGGTGGGTGTACGCGGTGTGGATGGCCGGCGCGGTGATCGGGGCGAGGATCGCCGGACGAGCGGTGCGGCTGGTGCGTGTGCTCGGCCTGGGCGGGGTCCTGATGGGTTCGATGATCGCGCTCGCGGCGGCGGTACCGGTGACCGCCGTGGTCTTCGTCGCGTTCCTGCTCGGCGGGGTCGGCTTGTCGGTCACGAACGTGGCGCGGCAGGCGTTGGTGCGGCAGCGCTCACCGGAGGAGCTGCTCGGCCGGGTCTTCGCGGCGAGCGACTCGGCCCAGCGCACCGCCTACGTGGTGGCCACGCTGGCCGGCGGGCTGCTGGTCGGCGGGATCGGGTCCCAGCTCACGATGATCATCGCCGGGACGGGGGCGCTGCTGGCGGGCGGGTTGGTGATCATCCAGGCACGCGAAACGGCCCGGGTGATCTGAACCACCCGGGCCGTTGTCGTAAGTACCGTCGTAAGTACTTCAGCCGCGAACGACCTTGCCCGCCTTCAGGCAGGAGGTGCACACGTTCAGCCGCTTGCGCTGAGAGACGCCGACCTTGGCGTGCACGGTCTGGATGTTCGGGTTCCACCGCCGGTTGGTGCGCCGGTGGGAGTGCGAGACCGACTTGCCGAAGCCCGGCCCCTTACCGCAGACGTCGCAGACAGCAGCCACGGTAGTGTCCTTTCCATCATGAGTTGCCGGCAGATGATGCCAGCCAACAGTCATGCCCGGGCCGGCCGGGCAACTCTGACAGGGTAACGGGTCGGCGTTGACGGCTCCAAACCGCCCCCTGGGGGTACCCTCTCGCAGGCTCGCCTGATGAGAGGATTCCCACCGTGTTGCAGGCCCTGGACGCCGCCGCGATCCGCCGCTGGGCGGCGGTCTGCGTACGGTCGCTGGACGCGCAGCGCCAGGCCATCGACGGTATCAACGTATTCCCGGTGGCCGACGGTGACACCGGGTCGAACCTGCTCGCGACCTTCCGCGCGGCGCTGGAGTCGCTGCTGCGGGCGCCGGTGGACGAGCGGTCCGAGGCGGGCGCGGCCCTGTCGGTGCTGGCCAAGGGCGCGCTGGCGGGTGCGCGGGGCAACTCCGGCGTGATCGTGTCGCAGATGCTGCGCGGCCTGGCCGAGACCCTCCGGGACGTCGACGAGGCCCGCGCCCAGGACCTGAACAAAGCCCTGGTCAGGGCGGCCGAGCTGGCCTGTGAGGCGGTCGCGGAGCCCAAGGCGGGCACGATGCTCACAGTCCTGACGGCCTCCGCCGCGGCCGCCCGCAGGGTCCGTGGCGACTCGTTGAACGAGGTCACAGCAGTCGCCGCCCGCGCTGCCGCCGACGCGCTCGCGTTGACCCCTCAGCAGCTCGAGGTCCTGGCCGAGAACGGGGTGGTGGACGCCGGTGGCCGGGGCGTGCTCGTGCTGCTGGAGTCCCTGGTCACGGTGGTGAACGAGCGCGACGAGCCGGTCGTGCCCTTCTCGGCGCCGGTCAGCTCCCCGGTGGCCGCCCGCGAGGCCGGCTCGACGGAGTTCAACTACGAGGTCATGTACCTCGTCGACACCACGACCGAGGAGAAGACGGTCCGGCTCAGGGACATCCTCGGCCAGCTGGGCGACTGCGTGTCGGTGGTCGGCGACGGCGACGGGCTGTGGACCGTGCACGTGCACTGCAACGACATCGGCGCGGCCATCGAGGCGGGCGTGGAGACCGGCCGCCCGCACCGGATCATGGTCGCCCGGTTCGCCGACGCCGAGGGCGCGCCGTCGCGGTTCGGCCGCCAGCGCGTGGTCGTGATCCCGGCGCGCGGCGCGGGCATCGCGCACCTGTTCCGCACCGAAGGCGCGCTGGTCCTGGAGATCGGCGACAACGACGAGCCGGACGTCTGGGACCTGCTGAACCTGATCACCTCGACCGGCGCCTCGCACGTCACGGTCCTGCCCGGCGACGAGTCGCTGGTCGGCATCGCGGACGAGGCCGCGACCAGGGCGGTCGCCGGGGGACAGGACGTGGTGGTGATCCCGTGCGTGTCCCCGGTGCAGGCCCTGGCCGCGCTGGCCGTGCACGACTCCGCGCGCCGGTCCGGGGACGACGTGGTCGCGATGGCCGAGGCCTCGGCGGCGACCCGGCGCGGTGAGCTGGTCCTCGCGGACGCCGACGCGATCACCTGGATCGGGCCGTGCGAGCGGGGTGACCTGCTGGGATTCGCCGACGGGGACGTCATGCGGATCGAACACGGGCCGCCGACCGACGAGAAGATGATCGCCGCGGCGTGCGCGGTCGTCGACCGGATGCTGGCCGCGGGCGGCGAACTCGTCACCGCCCTGATCGGCCAAGGCGCCCCCGACGACCTCGAGGACGCCGTGGAGAAGCACATCCGCTTCGACCACCCCGCCGTCGAGTTCGTCGCCTACCGCGGCGGCCAGCGCGACACCCTCCTGATCCTCGGGGTGGAGTGAGGCAATGACCGGCTTCGGGCGGCCAAGTCCGTCCGAGCGAAGCGAGGACAATCAAGCACTGTCGGTGCTCACTTGTAATCTGCGATCGACCCCCGGCTTGACCGGCTCCCGGCGGCCAAGCCTGTCCGAGCGGAGCGAGGACAACAAGAATTGGCTTCTTTTGATGATGGGCTGCAGGCCTTGCTGGGCAAGAAGTCGGCCGACGCGCTGGCCGGCGCTCTTGACCTGCACACGGTCGCCGACCTGCTGCGGCACTACCCGCGCCGGTACTTCGAGCGCGGCGACCTGACCAGCATCGCCGGGCTGGAGATCGGCGAGCACGTCACGGTGGTCGCGGAGATCCGCAAGGTCAACTCGGTGCGGATGAAGACCCGGCGGGGCACGCGCACCGAGGTGGAGATCACCGACGGCAAGCGGGTGCTGTCGCTCGCCCTGTTCAACCAGCAGGGGCGGTACAAGGACAAGCTGGCGGTCGGCGCGCGGGGGCTGTTCGCCGGCAAGGTCAGCATGTTCAACAACAAGCTGCAGCTGCAGAACCCGGAAATCGAGCTGTTCGAGGACGAGAACGTCTCCGCCGAGGAGGCGATGCGCAAGCTGGTGCCGGTCTACCCGGCCGCGCAGAAGCTGCAGACCTGGCAGATCGCCAAGTGCGTCAAGCAGATCCTGGAGATGTGGGACGGCGCGGACGACCCGATGCCCGGCGAGCTGCTGGCCGGGCGCAAGCTGCTCGGGCTGGAGGCGGCGCTGCGCGCGATCCACCTGCCGGAGGGGTGGGAGCAGGTCACCAGCGCGCGCAAGCGGCTGAAGTGGGACGAGGCGATCGCGGTGCAGATCGCGCTCGCCCGCCGCCGGCACGCATCGGCGGTGCGCCCGGCGCCCGCGTGCCCGCCGAAGTCCAGCGGGATCCTGGACGCGTTCGACAAACGGCTGCCGTTCACGTTGACCGCGGGCCAGCAGGAGGTGGGCCAGGCAATCGCGGACGACCTGTCCGGTCAGCACCCGATGAACCGGTTGCTGCAGGGCGAGGTC
>CBIMJO010000181.1:0-10500 GCA_966244135.1 uncultured Actinocrispum sp.
GTCACGGCCGTGCCCAACGCGAACTACACGGTGACCAGCAGCACCCAGATCAGGGCCGCTGCCGGTGCCACCGGAGTCGCCGACCTGCTGGCCGGCGTGCTCCGCCGGTCCACCGGGTTCGCCCTGCCGGTGTCGCAGAGCACCGGTGACGGCATCTCCTTGCAGTTGTCCGGAGCCGATCCACAGGTCGGGACCGAGGGCTACCAGCTCGACGTCTCGACTACAGGTGTGCTGATCAAGGCGACCACGGTGGCCGGCCTGTTCAACGGCACCCAGACGTTGCGGCACCTGCTCCCGGCGAAGATCGAGTCCTCCACCGTCCAAAGTGGCCCTTGGACGGTGCCCGGCGCCCGCATCCTCGACTACCCGCGGTTCGCCTACCGTGGCGCGATGCTCGACGTGGCCCGGCACTTCTTCACGCCGGACATCGTCAAGCGGTACATCGACGAGATCGCTTTGTACAAGGTGAACTACCTGCACCTGCACCTGGCGGACGACCAGGGCTGGCGGATCGTCATCGACAGCTGGCCGCGGCTGGCGACCGTCGGCGGCAGCACCCAGGTCGGCGGCGGTGCGGGCGGATACTACACCAAAGCCCAGTACAGTGACATCGTTTCGTACGCGGCGGCCCACAACATCACGGTGATCCCGGAGATCGACATGCCGGGCCACACCAACGCCGCGCTCGCGTCGTACGCGGAGCTGAACTGCAACGGTGTCGCGCCGCCGTTGTACACCGGCACGGACGTCGGTTTCAGCTAGTTCTGCGTGTCGAAAGCCGTGACCTACCAGTTCATCGACGACGTGGTGCGGGAGCTGGCGGCGATCACGCCCGGCCCGTACATCCACATCGGTGGCGACGAGGCGCAGTCCACATCGGACGCCGACTACAAGACGTTCATGAACAAGGTGCTGCCGATCGTCACCAAGTACGGCAAGCAGGCCATCGGCTGGCACGAGGTGGCCAAGGTGAACCCGCCGGCCTCGGTGACCCCGCAGTTCTGGGGAACCGGCCGGTCGGACTCCGCGGTGGCCGCGGCCGCCGGGCGGGGCAACAAGATCCTGATGTCCCCGGCCAACAAGGCCTATCTCGACATGAAGTACAACAGCAGCACGCCCATCGGCCAGGACTGGGCGGGCAAGATCGAGGTGAAGACCGGCTACGACTGGAACCCGGGCGCCTACGTCACCAACGTCGGCGAGGCCGCGGTCCGCGGGGTCGAAGGACCACTGTGGACCGAGACGGTGAAGACCAGGCAGGACATCGAGTTCCTGGCCTTCCCGCGGCTGCCCGGCCTGGCCGAGCTGGGCTGGTCGCCGTGGTCCAAGCACAACTGGGACGCCTACAAGCAGCGGCTGGCCGCGCAGGGCCCGCGCTGGCAGGCCATGGGGGTGAACTTCTACCGCTCCACCCAGGTGCCGTGGCCGTGATCGGTTCTTGAGGCCGGCCCCCATTCCGGCGGGTACGCCAGCACCGTGAACAGGTGTAGCGTATTCGCCGGGCTGGGGGCCGACGTATGTCTGGGGGAGCGGGTGGCTGAGCTGGCGTATCTCGCGGCGACGGACGCGATCCACATGTTCCGCGGTGGAGAGCTCGCGCCGGTCGAGCTGATGCAGGCGGTGGTGCAACGGGCCCAGGCGACCGAGCCGGCCATCAACGCGTTCACGGACCTGTACTTCGAGGACGCGCTGAACCAGGCCCGGCTGGCCGGTGAGCGGTACGCGCGCGGCGAGGCGAGGCCGTTGGAGGGCCTGCCGGTGGCCATCAAGGAGGAGCAGCCGATCGCCGGTCTGCCGCTGCGTGAGGGATCGACGCTGCTGCGGGACAACATCGCCACCGACACGCACCCGATCGTGGAGCGGATCATGGCCGCGGGCGGGATCGTGCACGCCCGCACCACGACGCCGGAGTTCTGCTGTGCCGGGTTCACGCACAGCGATCTGTGGGGAATCACGCGCAATCCGTGGAACATCGAGTACTCCGCGGGCGGGTCGTCCGGCGGGTCCGGCGCCGCCCTCGCGGCCGGGAGTGCGACCCTGGCGACCGGCTCGGACATCGGCGGGTCGATCCGGATTCCGGCCTCGTTCAACGGGGTTGTCGGGTTCAAGCCGCCTTACGGCCGCGTTCCGGCGATGCCGCCGAACAACCTGGATCCGTACTGTCACGACGGTCCGCTGGCCCGGACCGTGCCGGACTGTGCGTTGCTGCAGAACGTCATCGCGGGCACGCATCCTCTCGACCCGGTGTCCCTGCCCGCGCCGCCGCCGCTGGCGATCAAGAGCGCGAAGAGCCTGAAAGTGGCGCTGTGCATGAACCTTGGCGACTACCCGGTCGACCCGGATGTCGCCACCGCCACCCTCGCCGCCGCGGAGGCGTTGCGAGAGGCCGGGATCAAGGTCGACGAGATCGAGCTTCCCTGGACTCGCGCGGAGATCATGGCCGCCGCGTGGGCACACTACGGCGCCATCTTCGCGCCGATGATCGCGGCCGCCGCGGGGGATCGCCCGGTTCTCCGGTATACGAAGGACTTCGTCGACCGCGCCCGTGGCACCTACTTCGACGCCTTGCTCGTGGAGGCTCGCATCCAGGCCGACCTGGCTTCGGTGTTCGAGCGGGCGGACGCCCTGATCTGTCCCACGTCAGGAATCCCGGCTTTCCTTGCGGGGGAGGACTATCTGGAGACCCCGTTGGTGGTCAACGGAGTCCGGCTGTCGCACAACCTCGAAGCGCCGCTGTGCATCCCGTTCAACATGGCCAGCCGGTGCCCCGTGCTGAGCGTGCCCTCCGGGATCACGTCCACCGGGGTCCCGGCCGGCCTGCAGATCGTCGGCCGCCCGTACGACGACTCGGCCGTGTTCGCCCTGGGAAACGTTGTGGCCACAGCGAATCCCTGGTACACGAGCTGGCTGCCGGCTCACGCGTAGACGACGATCGTGCCGATGATCAGCAGCCCGTAGCCGATCGCCGCGGCGCGGACGAGGTTGAGCTGGGTGTGGTCGGGCAGCTTGGTCCTGCCCAGCAGCCACGCCAGCCCGGGCATGATCAGGATCGCGTGCATCGGCACCGCGTGGGCGGGCTTCAGCGCGCCCGCGGTCAGGTACGCCAGGTCCGGGTGCCCGGTGCGGACCTGGATCACGCCGGTCGCGATCATCACCGCGCCCACCCCCAGCGCGACCAGCAGAGCGCTGAACCCGAACCGTAATGCGAGCTGCATACTTGGTGTATACAACGTGTGGAACGCGGCGAGGGTGAACCCGATGAACACCGCGATCAACACGAACCCGCCGCCCGCCAACGTCATCGAGACGGTCGAGTCGAACGGCGTCTCGAAGTTGAAGTGCGACGGCACCCGCCGCCAGGCCTGCATGGTGATCAGCGAGACCTCGAGCACGCTCGCCGCCATCAACACGCCCAGCAGCACGGGCCGCCATTTCATCCGCATGAACGACGACGCCCAGACCGCCGCGGCCACGGTCAGCCCGAACGACAGCCCGAACGTCATCGGCTTGCGGAACGACACCGGCCCCAGCCACGTACCCCCGGAGAACACCAGCACCCCCAGGTGCACCAACCCGGTCACGAACAGCACGCCTGCGACGGCGTAGCCAACCCGATCGATAGTGCGCATGCTGATGATGCTCGCCGGGCGGCGGGCCCGGAACGTCCGCTCGTGAGCGGGTCCTGGCGTACGTCGAGGTGCGTACTTACACCGGCGACCAGTCCGTGTTCGCGCCGCAGACCACGAGACACGGCAGGTCGCCGGGCACTTTTCCGGCCAGCCACGCGGCGAAGGGCGCGGCCGCGGCCGGTTCGACCGCCAGCCGGAAGTCCTCCCACAGCCGGTCCCGCGCGGCCAGGATCTCGTCGTCGGACACCAGCACCGACTCCAGGCCGGCGTTGTTCAGCACCTCGAACGGCAAGGTTCCCACCCGGGTCGCGCCCAGCGCGGAAGCGGCGACGGAGTCCACTTTGGAGTCGACGGGTGTGCCCGCGGCCAGAGCGTCGTGCAGGCCCCGGCCGTTCTCCGGTTCCACGGCGATCACCGGCCGTCCGCCGCCACCCAGCACCGTCCCGGCGGCCAGCCCGCCGCCGCCGACGGCCACCACGAGGGCGTCGACATCGGGCGCGTCGGCCACGATCTCGGCGGCCACAGTCCCTTGCCCGGCCATGACGTTCGGGTGCTCGTACGCCGGCACGTACATCCCCGGCTGCTCCTGGGCCAGCTTCGCGGCCTCCGCGTAGGTGTCCCCGGCCCGCACGAGTTCGGCCCCGGCGTTGACGATCCGGCGCGCCTTGGCCTCCGGAATGGACTCGGGCGCGTACACCGTCGCCGGCAGGCCGAGCACCGCCGAGGCGGCCGCGACGGCCATACCGTGGTTCCCGCCGGACGCGGTCACGACCCGCTCCGGGTTCCCCGCCGCCAGCAACGTGTTCAGCGCGCCGCGGAACTTGAAACTACCGGTCCGCTGCAGGTGCTCCAGTTTGAGGACGAGCGGGCGCCCATCGACCTCGGTCCGCAGTATCGGGGTCCGCCGGATGTACGGGGCGATTCGCGCGGCGGCCTGTTCAACGTCTCCCACGTTGTCACCTTACGGCGCGCGGCACCCGTTCACCTTCCGGACAACTGCCGGTGTAAGGATGGGTGTGGTGGGGGGGGCGCGGGCGCGCCCCGCCCCCCCCACCACGTCTGCAGGGCCCCGAGATCGTCATCACGGTTCGAAGCCGGTCGTGCGCGCGTTGTCGCGACGAGTGAAACGAAGGTATGTGGCCTAGACCATCGAGTCAATGGGTCTAGACCTCCATGCTGCATAGCGGTTCGGTGACGGTCGGTTGCGACCCGCCGGACGGTCTCGGCCAGACTGTACGGGTGTCGAATACGCCCTGGTCACCAGGAACAGCCACCGGCATCGGGTCCATGCCGGGCCGCGACCCGGTCGAAACGGCGTCGGTCGTGGTCGGCGAGCTGCCCGACCTGCCCCACCTGCCCGAGCTCCCCGGCCGGGGGCTGGGCGCGGACATCATCGGCCGGACCGCCGCGCTGCTGGTCGACCTGCCGGTGGAGGTCGTCCCGTCCGGATATCGGACGGCCGGCAGGCCGGGGCACGAGCACCGGACCGCGGTGGACCTGCTGCGCCGCGACCTCGACGCGCTGGAGGAGGCCGTCGAGCGGTCGGGCGTCAAGCCGCCGGTGATGAAGGTCCAGTTCGCCGGGCCGTGGACGTTGACCGCGGGCATCGAGCTGGCCCGCGGGCACCGGGTGCTGACCGACCCCGGGGCGTTGCGGGAGTTCACCGAGTCCTTGAGCGAGGGCGTGGCGCTGCACGTCGGTGAGGTCTCGCGGCGGGTCGGGGCTCCGGTGGTCGTCCAGTTCGACGAGCCATCGCTGCCCGCCGTGCTCGCGGGTTCGCTCCCGACCGCCTCCGGGTACGGGAACGTGCCCGCCGTGCTGGAGCCGGACGCCCGGGACGTGCTGGCGCAGGTCATCTCCGCCGCCAGCGCGGCCACTTCCCAGCCAGTGATCGTGCATTGCTGCGCCCCTCAGCCTCCGGTGAATTTGTTCCGTTCCGCCGGGGCAGACGCCTTGGCTTTGGACGCGACACTGCTTTCGGGCATCCCGGCTTCGTTGTCGGACGCCCTCGGCGAGGCCTGGGACTCCGGGATGACCATGTTGCTCGGCCTCGTACCGAGCACCGACCCGGCCAGGCCGCCATCGCTGGCCTCGATCGCCGCGCCCGCGTTGAAACTCGTGGACCGGCTCGGGTTCCCGCGCGGCATCCTCGCCACGCAGGCCATTCCCACCCCGACCTGCGGCCTCGCCGGCGCCACCACCGATTGGGCCAAGCGTGCGCTGGCGTTGATCCGCGATGTGGGGAAGGCGTTCGTGGAGCCGCCGGAAAGCTGGTGACCGGCATGACCCCGCTGTCACGCCGTGCGGCGTTGCTCGGCTTGGCCGGGGTCGCCCTGGCGGGCTGCAGTCCGCCCCCTCCACCGCCGCCGCCCGCGCCCCCACCACCTGTTACGCACACGGCACCCGACGGTCCGGCCGACCGTTCGGCAACGCCTGACACCCGCCGCCTGCTGGCGTGGATCACGGCGCTACCGAAACGCGCCAGCCGCCGCCTGGTCTCCGGCCAGCAGATCACCGCGGACGCCGCCGAGGACTACGAGCACCTGTTCAACGGCCTCGCGCGGGCCACCGGCCACAAACCCGCGCTGATCGGCGTGAGCTTCGACGGGTACTGGAACGCCCGGATCGTCCCGGTGCTCATCTCGCACTGGCAGTCCGGCGGCCTGGTAACCATCGACATGCACCCACCCAACCCGTTCGCCGCCGGGGACGACCCCGAGTCGTACCGGGTGGACGCGGCGACGGCCAAACCCGACCTCCGGATGCTGCTTTCCGATGCGTCCGCCAGCGAGCCCCGCTCCCGCTGGCAAACCTGGCTGAACCGGGTCGCCGACGTGATCGCGGAACTGGCCGCAGCGGGCGTCGTCGTCATTTTCCGCCCCCTCCACGAAGCAAACGGCCTCTGGTTCTGGTGGGGCGCGGATACCCACACGGGAATGAGCGCGGCCATCGACTTGTATCGCGACGTGTACTCGTTCATGACGGAAACCAGGAATCTGCACAACATCCTGTGGGCCTACTCCCCAGCGCGCCCGTGGAACGCGCCCAGAATGAAGTTCTACCCCGGCGACGACGTCGTGGACATCATGGGTCCGACCCTCTACGGAAACGAACTCACCTTCGGCCTGGAAAACCAGCAGGACGACATCAGCGACATCCTGGAACCCAGCCGCCCGCTCGCACTGCTGGAAATGGGCTCCGGAACCCCCTTCGACGGAACCTGGGACCTCGCCAAAGTCATCATCAAGATCAAAACGTCCTACCCCACGATGACGATGTTCAACTGCTGGCACGGCTGGACGAACACAAAAATGTCCCTCGTCGAAGTAACAAACGCCGCCACCCTGATGAACGACCCCTGGACAATAACCACCGAAACCACCGACTGGCGCCCCCAACCCAAATAACCACCTCGTGCGAACGGCCCCCTCGCACGCACTTCTTCGTGACAGCCCCGATCTCCGCGCCATACGCTGGATACGGGGGAGGGCCCGCGTCCCACGGGCAAGCGGTCAGGGGAGGGTCTGCAGGTAGTCGAGGAGGATTTTGCTGAAGGCGCGGGCGGCGGTGGTGGGTGGGGCGTCGGTGCGGCGGGCGAGGGCGACGGTGCGGCGCAGGCCGGGCGGGGCGATGGGGGTGCCGGTGAGGTTGCGGCCGGCGAGGACCATGCTGGGCACGATGGCGACGCCGAGCCCGACCTCGACGAACCGCAGCACAGCGTCCATCTCGCCGCCCTCGATGGCGAGCCGCGGCGAATACCCCACATCGCGGCACGCCTGCAGAGTGGTCTCCCGCAGGTCGTAGCCCTGCCGGAACATGACCATCGGCCGGTCGCGCAGATCGATCAGCCGGATCGTCGGCCGGTTCACCAAAGGCGCGGCCGACGCGACGACGAGGTCCTCTTGCAGCACGACCTGGGTGGTCAGCGCGGGATCGGTGCCCTCGGGCGGGACGATGATCAGCGCGAGGTCGAGTTCCCCGCGCAGCAGCGACTTCGCCAGGTCCCGTGACCCGCTTTCCTGAACCTGCAACCGAATCCCTGGGTACGAGGTGTGGTATCGCCGCAGCACATCGGCGAACACGCTCACGCACAGGCTCGGTGTGGCCCCGACCCGCACCCGGCCGCGTTTGAGACCCGCGAGCTCGCCGATCTCGTGCCGCGCGATGTCCACGTCGGCGAGGATCCGGCGTGCGATCGGCACCAGCGCCTCGCCCGCCGGGGTGAGCGCGATGTTGCCGCGGGCGCGGCTGAACAGGGGCGCGCCGAGCTCGGTCTCCAGGCTGTGGATCTGCTTGGACAGCGAGGGCTGCGCCACATGGGTCTGCTCGGCGGCGCGCGTGAAATGCCGCGTGTCCGCGACCGCGAGGAAGTACCTGAGCTGCTGCAAGGTGAGCCGGTCGACCCTGTCCATAGGCTCAGGCTATCTCAACGAGCGTTTCGATATATTGGACGACTGGACATTCCGGTGTCTTACTTGCCACATGGCAGTGCTCGAGATGCGCATCTGGTCGTCGACCATCGGCAAGAAGGCCGTGATGGGGGTGACCGGCCTGGTGCTGCTGCTCTACGTCATCGCGCACATGCTGGGCAACCTGAAGTTCTTCTTCGGCGCGACCAGTATCGACGGGTACGCGGCCTGGCTGCGGACCATTGTGGACGGACTGCTCGGGCACGCAGGGTTCCTGTGGGTCACAAGGGCGGTCCTCGTCGGATGCGTCGTCCTGCACATGACGGCCGCCACCCAGCTCGCGAGACGCGCCCACAAGGCCCGCCCGGCCGCCTACCAGCACCGGCGCAAGATCCAAGGGAGCTACGCCGCGCGCACAATGCGTTGGGGCGGCGTGATTCTGGGCCTGTTCGTCGTCTACCACATCCTTGACCTGACCACGGGAACGCTCAACCCGAACGGCGTGCAGGGACAGGTGTACGCGAACCTCACCGCAGATTTCCGTTTGTGGTACGTGGTTCTCTTCTACACCGCGGCCATCGTGTCGCTGGGATTCCATATCCGGCACGGAATGTGGAGCGCGATGCAATCGCTGGGAGCGTCGAGCGCGACGCGCCAACGTGCCTTGCAGCTGGCGTCGCTCGGCGTCGCGCTCGCGATCACCGTCGGGTATCTCTCCGTGCCGTTCGCCGTGCTGACCGGATTGGTGGCGTAATACATGTTGTATACAACGGGTATACACATTGTGGACAACAAGCATACTGACGGTCCGCTGGAGAAGCGCTGGGAGCAAAGGAGATTCTCCAGCCGCCTGGTGAACCCGGCGAACAAGCGCCGGCTCACGGTGATCGTCGTCGGCACCGGCCTCGCCGGCGGAGCGGCCGCCGCCACCCTGGGCGAACTCGGCTACAACGTCCTGTCCTTCTGCTACCAGGACAGCCCGCGCCGAGCGCACAGCATCGCCGCCCAAGGTGGGATCAACGCGGCCAAGAACTACCGCAACGACGGCGACAGCGTGTACCGGCTGTTCTACGACACCATCAAAGGCGGCGACTTCCGCGCCCGAGAGTCCAATGTGTACCGCCTGGCCGAGCTGAGCGTCGAGATCATCGACCAGTGCGTGGCGCAGGGCGTCCCGTTCGCCCGCGAGTACGGCGGCCTGCTGGACACGCGTTCCTTCGGTGGCGCACAGGTAGCCCGCACTTTCTACGCCCGCGGGCAGACCGGGCAGCAACTTTTGCTGGGCGCCTATCAAGCGCTGGCCCGGCAGATCCATGCGGGAACCGTCAAGATGCACCCCCGCACCGAGATGCTCGACCTGGTCGTCGCCGACGGCCGAGCCCGTGGCATCGTCACGCGAGACCTGGTCACCGGCGAGATCGCGACCCACCTCGCGGACGCCGTCGTCCTGGCCACCGGCGGCTACGGCAACGTCTTCTACCTGTCGACGAACGCCAAAGGCTGCAACACAACGGCGATCTGGCGTGCACACCGCCGGGGCGCGTTGTTCGCCAACCCGTGCTTCACCCAGATCCACCCGACCTGCATCCCGGTCACCGGCTCGCACCAGTCGAAGCTGACGCTGATGAGCGAGTCGCTGCGCAACGACGGCCGCGTGTGGGTGCCGAAAGCGGTGAACGACAAGCGACCGCCGCACCTCATCGCGGAGGATGAGCGCGACTACTACCTGGAACGGATGTATCCCAGTTTCGGCAACCTGGTGCCCCGCGACATCGCCTCGCGCGCCGCGAAGAACATCTGTGACGCCGGTCATGGCGTCGGCCCCGGTGGACTCGGCGTGTACCTGGACTTCGCCGATGCCATCGCCCGGCTCGGAAAGCACGGCGTGGCGGAGAAGTACGGCAACCTGTTCGAGATGTACGAGCAGATCACCGGCGAGGATCCGTACACCACGCCGATGCGGATCTACCCAGCCGTGCACTACACGATGGGCGGACTGTGGGTCGACTACGACCTGCAGAGCACCATCCCCGGCCTGTTCGTGATCGGCGAGGCCAACTTCTCCGACCACGGCGCGAACCGGCTCGGCGCGTCCGCGCTGATGCAGGGCCTGGCGGACGGCTACTTCGTGCTGCCCAACACCATCGGCGACTACCTGGCCGATGGGCCGTTCCCGCCGGTCACCAACGCGGGCGCGGTCGAGACCGAGGTCCGCGCGCGAGTGTCGCAGCTGCTTGCCGTCGACGGAGACCGCTCGCCGGACTCGTTCCACCGCGAACTCGGCCGGCTGATGTGGGACTACTGCGGGATGGAACGCTCGGAAGCGGGCCTGCGCAAGGCGCTCGAGCAGATTCCGGCGCTGCGCGACGAGTTCTGGCGGCGCGTGCGCGTTCTGGGCACCGGCGACACCCTCAACCAGTCGCTGGAGAAGGCCGGCCGGGTCGCCGACTTCCTCGAACTGG
>CBIMJO010000182.1:0-10487 GCA_966244135.1 uncultured Actinocrispum sp.
ACGTCCGAGATGGTGACTTCCAGGCCCAGGGCGCTGGATGCCTGCACGATCTGGGTGCTCAACGCGGTCGCCTGCCCGCTGAGGCCGACCTTGGCCTTGGACTCGCCGCCGAACGATCCGCCTTGCAGCAGCAGGAATCCGCCCAGCACGACGATCGAGATCACCGTGCTGATCAGGAACGCGCGGGTGCGCAGCCGGGTGTTCAGCTCGCGGCCGGCCACCAGCAGCACGGCCTGGACGGGCTTCAGTTCGGTGGTGCTCAACGGACGCCCTCCTCGGTCACCACGTTGCGGAACAGTTCGGTCAGCGCGGGGCGGCGCCTGCTGAACTCGTGCACCGGCCCGGTGGCCAGCGCGGCCTTCAGCACCGCCTGGTCGTCCACATCCTCCGCGGCGCGCAGCACGGTGTGGCCATCCTCTTCGGACACAACGGAAACCCCCGCGATGTCCGCGGCCCATCCCGGTGGTGCCTGGGGTGCGTGCACTATGAGGTCCGCGGGGGCGCCTGCCCGCAGTTCATCGACCGTTCCACAAGCGACCATCCGGCCCTTGTTGACAATGCCCACGCGGTCGCACAACCGCTGCACCAGGTCGAGCTGGTGGCTGGAGAAGATCACCGGGATGCCCGCCGCGGTCTTCTCCTTGAGCACCTGGCTCATCACGTCCACCGCGACCGGGTCCAGCCCGGAGAACGGCTCGTCGAGCACCAGCACCGAAGGGTCGTGGATCAGCGCCGCGGCCAGCTGCACGCGTTGCTGGTTGCCCAGGCTGAGCTTCTGCACCTCGTCGCCGCGCCGGGCCTTGAGGCCCAGCCGGGCGATCCAGTCCTCTGCGGACCGATGCGCCTCGTTGACCGATAACCCGTGCAGCCGGGCCAGATAGACCAGCTGGTCGAGTACCTTCATCTTCGGGTAGAGGCCGCGTTCCTCAGGCATGTAACCGAACCTGCGGCGGGTGCTGAGGGTGATCTGCTCGCCCGCCCAGCGCACCTCGCCGGAGTCGGCGGCCAGCACACCGAGGGCTATCCGCATGGTGGTCGTCTTGCCCGCGCCGTTGCTGCCGACGAACCCGAACAACTCACCGGGCCGCACCTCGAATGTCATGTCCGACAGGGCGACGACATCGCCATAGCGCTTGGAGACGTTGTCGATCTCCAGTCCCGCCTGAGGCACCATCGATCCTTCCTCGCTGGACGTGTCTGCCACGAGTATCCAGGCTGGTCTGTTGACTCCGCGCAGTGGAGGTCTCGACTCGGTCACTTTGGCACGAAATGCGGGGGGCGCGGATATGTTCGAGCAATGATCCAGGACGGACCATCGGTCAACCCGGAGCAGCTCCTGGCCCGGTACGACGAGACGCTGAAACAAGCCGCGGCCAGCGCGGAACGGACCGGCGAGGCGCTGCGTCAGATCGGCGGCGAGGCCAGCTCGCCAGACGGTCTGGTGACTGTGCGGGTGAATGCCAGTGGCGCGACCACGGGGCTGGAGCTGCGAGCGGGTGCTCGCGGCATGGACCCCGAGGAGCTCGCCCGGCTGATCCTGCGCACGACCCAGCAGGCCCAGGGTGACGTCGGCACGAAGGTGGTCGAGACCATGCGCGAGTTCATGGGCGAGGGCGAGGGGCTCGAGTTCGTCAAGAGCCACCTGCCGCAGCCCGTGGCCGCCGAGGAAGCACCGCCCGCGCCGCAACGACGGGACGCCAGGGCCGATGACGACTACTTCGACAACCCGCCCGACGTGATCAGCTAAGCAAGGGGTGCCATGTCCGGTTCGTTCGATGTGGAGATCGACAAGCTGTTGGCGCACGCCGACCATGTCCTCAAGCTGGCCACCGACGCGCGCAACGCCGCGTCCACGGCGCAGGCGGCGCTCAGCGGCGACTCCTTCGGCGTCATAGGCCAGTTCCTGGCGGCGCTGCTGCTGCAGGCCACCGGGGAGGCCAAGCAGGGCCTGGAGAAGGCGGCCCAGACGGTCGCGGAGGTCAACACCGGCCTGCGGACCACAGCGAGGGCCTACCAGACCACCGACAACCGGCACGCGTCCGTCATGCGGGCCATCCAGAGGGAGGCCGAGTGACCACCACGGCGGACAAGTCCGGGGCCGCCTTACTGGGCGACGTGAAGTCGGCGGTCGCGGCGATCGAGAGCGGCGACTGGATGGGCGCGGCCGGCGGGATCGCCAAGACCGCGCTGGATGTGATCGGGATCTCGGCCGATCCGCTGTCGGCGATCTCGAGCGCCGGATTCGGCTGGGCGGTACAGCACGTTTCGTTCCTCCGGGAACCGTTCGACATGCTGTTCGGGAATCCGCAGTCGATCACCTCGAACGCGGCCAGCTGGACCAGCGCGGGTTCTCAGCTGACGACTGTCGCGCAGCAGTACCGCGACGCGTCCGTTCGCGAGACCACGACCTGGACCGGCACCGCCGCCGACGGCTACCGCGCGGTCAGTCAGAACCACGCGAACGGGATCGAGGGGTTCGCGCAGGCCAGCCAGGGGCTTTCCGCCGCGATCACCGGCGCGGGCCAGCTCGTGGCCGAGATCCGCAAGGTCGTGATGGACCTGATCTCGCAAGCGGTCAACAAGATCATCATGCAGATCATCCAGGCGCTGGCCGCGTCCTGGGCGACTTTCGGCGCGAGCATCGCCACCGCGATCGTGCAGATCGTGCAAACCGCTGTCTCCACCGCGACGAAACTGCTCGGAAAACTCGTCAAGCTGTTGCAGTCCTTGCAGAAGGTCTTTCAGCTGGTGGTCAAGCTGGTGCAGATCTTCAAGACGGTCAAGGCGATGATCGAGCAGTTGGGGAACCAGGCCACAACCGCTCCGGCGAAAGCCTGACCGCCTCGGCCGGGACCAGGCCGATCCGGGTACGGCGGTGCAGGACGTCATCGGCGTCCAGCGCGCCCTCGTGCTCGATGGCCCAGGCCACCTCGGCCGCGGTGAGCTGCGGATGGAGCTGCTCGGGGTCGCCCTTCGCGACCTCGGCGGCTTCCGTTCCGTACTTGGCGACCAGCCTCGCGGGCGCGTTGATCCTGGCGAGTACCTGCCGGGACGCGGCGCCGACGAGCGGAAGGTTCCTGGTACGGCTGGGAGTCGCGGCCAGGCCGGTGGCGTCGACGGCGTCCTCGGCCATCCGCCGGTAGGTGGTCAGCTTGCCGCCGACGACCGTGAGAACGCCGTTCGGGGCGGTGAGAACAGCGTGCTTGCGGGACAGGTCCGCGCTCGAGCCTTGCGCGTCGAGCAACGGGCGCAGGCCCGCGTACGAGCCGAGAACGTCCGCGCGAGTGAGTTTCCTTGCCAGTACGGAGGAAGCCACGTCGAGCAGGAACTCCACATCGGACTCGGGCGCGGCAGGCACATCCTCGATGTCGTCAACGGGTTCGTCGGTGAGGCCGATGTACACGCGGCCGTCGATCTGCGGCAGGACGATGACGAACCGGCTGCGCTCACCGGGAATCGGGACGGTCAAAGCGGTGTCGGTGAACCCCTTGCCGTCGATCACCACGTGCGAACCGCGGGACGGCCGGAGTTTCACCGACGGCACAAGCTTTCCGGCCCAGACACCGGTCGCGTTGATGACCCGTCGGGCGCGGATCTCGAACTCGTGATCGCCGAGGGTGTCCAGCACCCGGGCGCTGGTTCGGTCGACGTCGACTGCCTTGGCACGCGTGATGATCCGGGCGCCCAAGCCGGCTGCGGTCCGGGCAAGCGCGACGACAAACCTCGCGTCATCAACGAGTTGACCGTCGTAGGACAGCAGACCTCCGCGCAGGCCCTCGCGTTTCAGCCCTGGAACCAGCGCGAGCGCCTCGGCCGCGGGCACGCGACGGGGGCGGGGCAACAGCTTCGACGGGGTGTGCGCCGCCCGCCTGAGCAGGTCACCGGCGTGCAGGCCGGTCAGCGTGAACGCCGCCTGGCCTCGAGACAGGTTGTCGTGCAACGGAACCAGCTGGGGGAGCGTGCGGGTGAGGTGCGGGGCGGTCCTTGTCATCGCGATCCCGCGTTCGACCGCGCTCTCGTAGGCCAGGCCGACGTCGCCGTGTGCGAGGTAGCGCAGGCCGCCGTGGATCAGCTTGCTGGACCACCGAGACGTGCCGAAGGCCAGGTCATGGGCCTCGACCAGGGCGACAGACAACCCGCGGGAGGCCGCGTCCAGCGCGACTCCGGCGCCGGTCACGCCACCGCCGATCACCAGGATGTCGACGATCTCGCCGGCCAGCGCTTCGATGTCCCGCGCGCGGCGGCGGGCGTTGAGTGAGGTGTTCACCGGACCTCCAAGGCCCCGTCGAGCAGCCTGGCCAGTTCGGCCAGCAGGTCTTCACTGTCCACATCGGACGAAGCGGGCCGCAGGGAGAGCACGAACGACTGCAGCACGAGCAGCAGCGCGCGAGCCTGCGTGGGCACGTCGCCGGCGCGGATCGAGCCGTCCGCGTGACCGGCCTTCACCTCTTCGCGCACGTACTCCTCGGCGAACCGCTGGGTGCTGCCCAGGCGCTGCACGATGTACGGCAGCAGCAGCTCCGGCTCGGTGTCGAGGATGCCGCGCATGATCGGGTTCTCGGTGAGCGCCCGGATACCCGCGATCACCGTGCGCACCAGCCGCTCCCGCGCGGTGGGCGCGTCGACCGGCGTGGTGCTCAGCAGGCCGCCGAACTCCCTGGTCATCAGGGCCGCGATCAGGCTGCGGACATCCGGGAACCGCCGGTACAGCGTCATCCGGCTGACCTCCGCGCGGCGGGCGACCTCGGTCAGTGTGGTGCGGCTCACGCCGATCGTCAGCACGCAGGCGCGCGCCGCGTCGAGGAGCAGGTCGTCGTCCACGCGATTTGTGTGACGTTGTGACGTCATGTGTCACACTGTACCCATGGCGAACCGGGAAGACCACCTCCTGCGCACCGCATGGACCGCTGACCAGGCCGAACTGCCCTCGCACGCGCTGCGCTGGCTGCAGGCGGAAATCGGCCTGACCGAGGTCGTGACCCACCCGCGCGAGGCCCGGCCGACCGAGTCGACGCTGACCGACAAGGCGCGCGACCTGCTCGCCGAGGTCGTCGGCGGCACGAACGTCCTGACCTCCGACGAGGCGCGGCTGGGGCGCGCGGGCGGGCTGTCCTACCTGGACCTGTTGGCGCGCTACCAGCCCGGGCTGATCCCGGCGCCGGACGCGGTCGTTGTGCCTGCGTCACCGGACGAGGTCACTGCCGTGCTGCGGGTGTGCGCGGAGTGGGGGATCGCGGTCATTCCGTTCGGTGGCGGGACTTCCGTGGTCGGCGGGGTCGCGGCGATGCGCGGGGACAAGGAGTCCGTGATCGCGCTGGACCTGGTTCGGCTGGACCGGCTGGTCTCGGTGGACCCGGTGTCGCACCTGGCCGTGTTCGAGGCGGGAGTGCGCGGCCCGGACGCGGAGAAGGCGTTGGCGGAGCACGGGTTCATGCTCGGGCACGTGCCGCAGTCCTTTGAGCGGGCGACCATCGGCGGGTTCGCCGCGACGAGGTCGGCCGGGCAGGCTTCGTCGGGGTACGGTCGGTTCGAGGACATGGTCGAGGCCGTGCGGGTCGCCACTCCCCGCGGCGAATGGCGGCTCGGGGTCGCGCCGGCGTCCGCGGCCGGGCCGGACTTGAAGCAGCTTGTCGTTGGCAGCGAAGGGGTTCTCGGTGTCATCACGGAGGTGACCGTGCGGGTCCGGCCGCTGCCCGAGGTCCGCCGCTATGAGGGCTTTGTCGTGGACGGGTGGGACCGTGGTGTCGCCGTGATGCGGGAACTCGCCCAGCGCCGGGTGCTCGCCGACATCACCCGGCTGTCCGATATGGACGAGACGCGGGTGTCGTTCTCGTTGGCGGGTGGGCTGAAGACCGCGGCTTTGAAGGCGTACCTGAAGGCACGCGGGATCAAGGAGCCGTGCCTGTTGATCCTCGGCTGGGAGGGCCGGGGCCGGTCGGCGACGCTCAGGGCGCTCCAGGGTGCCGTGCGGCTGGGGACTCCGTTGGGGGAGGCGTGGCGGCACGGGCGGTTCAACGGTCCCCGGCAACGGGATGCGCTGATGACGATGGGCGTCTGCGTGGAAACCCTGGAGACCGCAGCGCATTGGTCGTCGTTGAGCCGGTTGCGGTCGGCCGTGCGCGCGGCACTGACCAAGACCCTCACCGCCGAGGGCCGCAAACCCATTGTGATGTGCCACATTTCGCACGCGTACGAGACCGGGGCCTCGCTGTACTTCACCGCTCTCGTGCCGCGTGACCCCCGCGACCCGATGGGCCAGTGGAAGCGCGCGAAGAAGGCGGCCAGCGAGGCGATCGCCAAGCTCGGCACGATCTCCCACCACCACGCGGTCGGCGTCGACCACGCGCCCTACCTGCCCGGCGAGATCGGGGATCTGGGGGTCGAGGTGCTGGCAGCAGCCAAACAGGTCCTCGACCCCACCGGCATCCTCAACCCCGGCAAGCTGATCTAACTGGCTGTTGTGGAGGCGTTGGCGGCTTTGCCGGCCTTTTCGCACGGGTCCGATGGGGACGCCACTTCGTAGTGCATGGTGAACCAGGCGTCCTCGGGCGCCTCCTTGAGCAGGACCATGATCATGCAGCGGTCCTTCTGGCCGGGTTCCTGGTGGCGCATGGCCTCCTTGCCCGCGACGGTCACCGGTTCGCCGTGCACGTGCGTGGTCATCGACTCGATCTCCTGGCTGACCAGGAGGGTGCCCCCGGTGCCGGTCATCTCGCAGTTGATGATCGTCGGCCGGCGCATCGACTTCAGGGTGCCGATCTGGGCGGCGAACTGGTCCGCGGGCTGGCAGGGATCCTTGCGGTGGAACGGCGAGGCGTATGGGTTCCGCGGTGGGGACTTGAGCTGGGTGTGCACGGCCTTGGCGATCTGTTCGGCCTGGCCGCACTGCTTCTCGAACTCGTAGCCCTCCACCGAGATGCTGATCCCGCTGTCCCCGGCGATCTTCACCGTCACCGCGCAGGACGTGTCCTGGAACCCGTCCACGCCCCCGAGGTCGATCTTCTTCGCGCCCTCCTGGACCCGGTCGCCCACATACGCGCGGGCGACGGTGGCGGTCCCGTCGGGGGCGGTGATCGTGGTGACGCAGGTATGGCTGTTGGCGCCCGCGTACTTCCGGTCCCCGGTCTTGCCCAGCGCCGCCAGCGCGGACTCGTCGAGGATCGCGCAGGCGTCGATGGCACGCATCGACGCCCACTCGTCCGGTGTCGCGGCCGCGGCGCCGCTGGTCTCCGGCTGGTTGTCGGACGAACTACAGCCAGCTATGAGGAGCAGGGCGACAATCACAGAGTGCAGTCGAATCCTCATACACCGTGATGCTACGGCAATGGTTCAGACCTATTCGACCCTTGATTTTCGGCGCTGACCTGCGCCGAGCCACACGATGCCCATCAAACCCGTGAAGAACAGGCCCCAGGCCGGGTAGGTGCGGGCGTTGATCGAGTCCTCGCACATGTGCACGTACTGGGCCAGCACGACCTCGTCCGAGGGCCGGCCGAGGGCCTCGGCGAGCTGCGGGGTCTCCACGCCGCCGAGGATGTTGCCGCAGCTGACCTTGACGGTCTTGGCGGTGTCCAGGGTGGAGACCCGCAGCGGGACCAGCACCAGGACCAGGCCGACGATCAGCGCGGTCACGAACAGGAACGCGACGTACGCGCGCGGCGCGATGGTCACCTTCGCGAGCGGGTCCGCCTGGTCAGCGGGCCCCGGAGCGGGTTCGAGGGACGTCTGCACGGACATGCGCGCAAGCGTCCCTCTTTTTCCCGGCCGATGGGTAACGAACCGGCGAATTCGCTACTTGTAATACGCGCTGCCGTCGACCGCGCCGTGCTGGCAGACCGAGCCGAAGTCGTACTTGACCGCGAACGGCTGCTTCTCGTCCGGCGGGATCACGTTGATGCCCGCGGAAGCCGGCTCGCACGGGCCGGTGGTCGGCTCGGTGCCGTCCGGCACGGCGCCCCAGTGCAGGTTCTTGGACGCCTTCTGGCCCGGCGCGAGGGTGACCAGCGCGGGCTTCGGGTCGAGCGAGCGGCTCAGCTTGGTCGGCTGGTCGGTGCCGTTGGCGTTGGCCAGCGCGAGACCGCCGTAGCCGTAGAGGGTGCAGTTCGCCTTGCCGGTGTTGGTGACGACGAGCTTGGCGTACCGGTTGCCCGCGCCCGCGTCCTGACCGGTGATCTCACCCTTGAGCGTGGCCGCGGTACACCGTGGCGTGGCATCGCTCTTGACGCTGTCCGGGCGCTCCGCGCTGGTCGGGCCGGACTCGCCGGCGCCGTTGCTCGAGTTCGCCGACGAGGCCGGGGCGCTGGGAGTGCTGGTCACCGTGACCGTCTGCGGGGACTGTGCCGTTGGCGAACTGTTGCCACACGCGGCGACCGTCCCCAGTGCTGCGATCGCGGCCCCCGCCAGCAAAAGCCTGTGCCGAACCATGGATCCACCTCTCGAACGTCGTCCCCCAGGGTCCTATCAGGAAAGACGGACGGGCGCCTGCTGGGTTGCGTCCGCTCACCTGGTCAGGCGATCCAGCGATACGCCCAGCACACAGTGGAACCGGAGGTGACCACGCGGACCCGGCGGTATTCCCCGCCTTCATAAGAATCCAAAGTGGCCAGTGCGATGTCCGGATTCCCCAGTGGCAGTACCCATCCGGACACGTCGCCGTTCCCGGGCAGCAGGCCGGGGTAGCCGAAGCCGGTGTCGAACACCGTTCCCTTGATCGTCGCCGGATAGGGCTCGCCGAGCACGTGCGGGGCGACCAGATCCCACGCGGAAGAACCAGGCCGGAGCGTGCCGTACACGAAAACCCTTGCGGGGAAGTCTTCTGGGCGTGGCGATCCGTCTACAACGGACACTGAAAGCCCTGTTGGTCCAGGTTTTCCGGTGAGGTCACGAGCTTTCTCTTGGTCCACTGTGGCCGAACGCACAGGCCTCCCGTCCACGTAGAGCGGCAGGCGGATCTGGGCGTTGGCCGTGTACGCGAGCGGCGCGTCCCAGACCGAGCCATCCTCCAGCGAGACGTGTCCGGTGTGGACTCTGGCGAGGTGGTAGCGATCACCGCGGCCCTCGCACACGTCCAGCACCTTGACCTGTGCCTCGTCGGCCAGCCAGAGGGCGTGCGTCTCGGTGCCGGCCATCGCGGCGAGCGTGACCGGGCGCTGCGTGTCGACGACCCGCAACCCCGAGGCCCAGACCGCGGCCAGACCCGTGCACCGGGCCCGCATCACCGGAACGGGTCCGGTCAGGCCCAGGTTCTCGCGCAGCCAGGTGATCTTGCTGGGGTTGGCGTTGGAGCCGTAGGTCAGCACCGGCACCCGTTCGGACAACGGAGCCGCCTGGTTGGCGATCAGCCAGTCGTCCAGGTCCTCGCCGTCGACGGTCCAGGCGGGCTCCAGTTCATGCCCCTTGCCGTCGAGATGGACGTACGAACGGAGCGGGCGTGTCCCGGGGTAAGGCCGATCCGGGTAGTCCGCGTCGGGGAACGTGCTCACGCACGTCCCTTGCGCTCGTCGTACGCCTGCTGAGCGGTCGCGAAGTCGTCCCAGCGGTCCCGGATCAGCTCGAACAGGCCCTGCATCGCCGTCGCGGCCTGCACGCCCAGTTCGGTGAGGCTGTAGTCGACGTGCGGCGGGATCACCGGGTGCACCAGCCGGTGCACCACGCCGTCCCGCTCCAGCGCCTGCAACGTCTGCGACAGCATCTTCTCGCTGACCCCGCCGACCTCGCGGCGCAGCTCGTTGAACCGGTGCGTGCCGCGCAGCAGCACGATCTGCACGAGCACGCCCCAGCGACTGGCCAGGTGCTCCATCACCGCCCTGGACGGGCAGTTCACATCGAACAGAGTGACCTGGGCAGTACTTTCCATTTCGCCAGTATAAGTCGCCTGGTTAGCTTCGCCGCGGTGGTTTCACGGGGTGACGATGTAGACGACGCCGCCCGGGCCACCGGCCACCGAACCGTCCGCGCGGTGCCGCTTGGTCCGCTGCCAGATGGTCTCGAACTGGGTCCGTTTGTAGACGTTGCGGACCCGGTCGTTGCTGCTCGCCGCCGGGTCGTTGACGATCACGTCGCCGTCCTTGGTGAACCCGATGACCACCATGATGTGCCCGGACGTGCCGTACCCGGCCCCGTCCAGCTCACTGGCCAGGAACGACTGCGAGGTGATCACCGGGATGCCGCGGCTGATGTACGTCTCCAGCTCGGCCAGCGAGTGCAACCGCGTCACGTGCGCCTTGAGCCCGAAACTCGCCGCGTACGCGGTGTTGAACGGCCAGTTGCCGGTGCCGTCGTAGTCCTTGTCGTACATGAACCGGGCCGCGTAGTCGACCGCCGGGTCCGCATAGGACGGATCGATCCAGGCCAGATCCTGGTGGGAGGGACGCTTTCCCCAGTACTCGATGACCATCTCGGTGGACGTCGGGCTGCACCACGCCTCCCCGCCACCGCCGTACTGCGGGTACTGTCCGATGTGGATGTTCTGGGCGTACGGCTTGACC
>CBIMJO010000183.1:0-10484 GCA_966244135.1 uncultured Actinocrispum sp.
GGATCGCGGCGGTCGACTTCAGCCCGAAGATGGTCGCCCGGGCCGGGAGCCGGATCGCTGAGCACGGCTGGACGAACATCGGGCTGCGGCAGGGCGATGCCTGCGCCGGCCCACTCGGGGTGGACGAGTTCGACGCGGCGGTGGCGAACTGCTCGCTGTCGGCGATGTCCGACATCGACGCCGCCGTGGCGAACTTGTACATGGCGCTCAGGCCAGGTGGCCGGGCGGTGATCATGGACTGGCAGCCGAGTGGGGTGCTACGCACCGTGTACCGGTTGTTCGCCGGAGCCAAGGACATCGAGGTCGCGAGGCGCGTGCGGACCAGGTTCGATCAGGTCGACATGCTGAACGCGCACGGCGAACCTGTGCCGTGGCGCGAGAGAACGCCTTGGTACGTCATGCTGCTGGCTCGCAAAGCGGCGTGACCGACTGCGCGGTCTCTGCCGCCAGGCCCGCAGCCGGCTGCCCGGCTCCACGCGACTGCTGGCCGACCGCCTGCCTGGCCGCGTGATGCCGTCATGGACCAGCGCACTCGCTGATGGCGAGCTCAACGCGGTCACGCGGGTGGCGAATGCCGCCCAGCAGTACTTCGACGCGTGTCTCGAGCCGCACTGGCAGCACGTGCAGTCGCGTGTGGACCAGGAACGGTTCCGGCTGAGCCGGGCCATCGCGGATGTCGGCGTCGAACGGGCACTGACCACAGTGCATCCGACCGCTCGATGGCGTCCGCCGGTGCTGGAGCTGGGGTATCCGACCGACCGTGAACTGCACCTGCGCGGACGTGGACTCGTGCTGCAGCCATCGTTCTTCTGTCTCGGCCTGCCGACCTCGTTCTGCGACAACGAGTTCCAGCCGGTGCTGGTGTACCCGATCCAGCACGAGCTGGGCTGGGCGTCCGGGACGCCGTCGCGCTCGCTGGTCACGTTGCTCGGCAGGACCCGCGCAGCCTCGCTCGAGGTGCTCGCCGAGAACCCGTGCACCACCAGTGAGCCGGCGAAACAGCTGAACGCGGCGTTGGCCACGGCCAGCCAGCACGCGACCGTCCTGCACTCCATCACTCCTCTGGGTCTTGCGCTGCTGTCGGGGCACCAAGAACGGTTGGCAGGACCGTAGGAATAGTGCAACCGATCCCGCCTCGCCGGTGTTGTCCCTGTGAGGGCCGGTCGTGGGGGCGGGGGGAGAAAGATGGAGTTCGTTCTGCTGGGCTCGGTCGAAGGCTGGGCCGACGAGCAACGGGTGGACCTGGGCACGGTCCGCCAGCGCTGCGTGCTCGCGGCGCTGCTGGCCTCGCCGGGCCGCCCGGTGCCGCTTGACGTCCTGGTCGACCGCGTCTGGGGCGCGGACCCGCCGGTCTCCGTGCGCAACACGCTGTACAGCTACATCGCGCGCCTGCGCCGCATCCTCACCGATCACGGGCTCGCCCTGGACAAACGCACAGGCGGCTATCAGGTGGCAGCCCCGGTGCATGCCGTCGACCTGTGGCAGTGGGAGGAACTGCTACAGCAGGCGCGGTCTGCCGTTGACACTGACGACCGGGTGGAGTTCCTCGACCGCGCGTTGGACCTGTGGCAGGGGCGTCCGCTGGACAACCTGGACGGCCAGTGGGTGGTCCAGGTCCGGGACAAGATCGAACAGCAGTATATCGCCGCGCTCGCCGAGTGGGCGGAGCTGACCATCGACGACGGCCGCGCGGCAGATGCCGCGGGCCGGCTGGCCGGTCCGGTGGCCACATGGCCGTCGGTAGAACCGCTGGTCGCGGCCCGGATGCGGGCGTTGCGGGCGATGGGCCGGACCGCCGAGGCGCTGGAGTGTTTCGCGCGGATCCGGCAGCACATCATCGACGAGCTGGGCGTCGAACCCGGACAGGCGCTGCGTGAGCTGCACATGTCGCTGCTGCAGGAGCCGGATGAGCGCGCGGTGCCGACGCCGGCTCAGCTGCCCGCCGCCGTCGCGGACTTCATCGGTCGCGCGGACGCCATCGAACGGCTCAACTCGCTGGTGTCGGCCGATGCTTTGGTGATCACCGCGCTCGCTGGGACCGCCGGGGTCGGCAAGACGGCGTTGGCCGTGCAGTGGGCGCACCAGATCGCGCCGGAGTTCCCGGATGGGCAGCTGTATCTGAACCTGAACGGGTACTCGTCGGCGCCCCGGGTCGAGCCGGCCCGGGCGTTGGATCTGATGCTGCAGTCGCTGGGTGTGCCGGGCGACCAGATCCCGGCCTCGGTGGAGAGCCGGGCCGCGATGTACCGGTCGTTGCTGTCCGGCAAGCGGATGCTGGTCGTTCTGGACAATGTGGACAGTGCTGAGCAGGTGCGGCCGTTGCTGCCCGGGCAGCCTGGTTGCCTGGTGCTGGTCACCAGCCGGGACCGGCTGAGCGGGCTCGTGGCGATGGACGGTGCACGGCGGATCGACGTGGACTTGTTGTCGTATGACGAGTCTTTCGCATTGATGCGGCGGCTGGTGGGCGATCGTGTCGACGCCTCGCGGCAGGCCACCGACCGGCTGGTGTCGTTGTGCGGGCGGCTGCCGTTGGCGTTGCGCATCGCCGCGGCGAACCTCGGGTCGCAGCCGATTGACTCGTACGTACAGACGTTGGAGCAGAACCGGTTGGGGCAGTTGGTGATCGACGGCGACTCCCGGGCCGCGGTGAGTACTCAGCTGGACTACTCGTACGAGCACTTGGGGACCGCGGAGCGGGAAATGTTCCGGTTGCTGGCCTGCATTCCCGGGGCGGACGTTTCCGCTGAGGGCGCGGCGGCGTTGCTGGGGTCCACTGTGGAGTCCTCTCGGCCGTTGCTGGCGCGGCTCGTGGATGCGCATCTGGTGGTTCAGGAGCGGTCGCGGTTCAGTTGTCACGACCTTTTGTCCGCTTATGCCGGTTCGCTGGTGGACGCTTCGGAGGCTTCGGCGGCGTTGCACCGGTTGTTCAGCTGGTGCCTGGACACGGCGATGGCCGCGATGGAGCAGATCGACCCCAACCGGCGGAAACTGCTGCCGCCGCCGGTCGACATCGAGTTCCCTTCGTACGACTCGGCGATGACGTGGCTGGAGACCGAGCGGTCGACACTCGTAGCGGTCACCGTCGCAGCCGCCGCGCGGGGGTGGCATTCGTATGCGTGGGAGCTGCCGCATGCGTTGTGGTCATATTTCTACATCCGGGGCCACCTGAACGATTGGCATACCACCCACGAGCTGGCTTTGACCGCCGCCCGTGCTTTGGACGACCCGATGGCGCTGGCCGAAACACTGAACAATCTGGGGACCGCGCACAGACGTGCAGGCCGGTTGCCACAGGCGCTGGATCATCACCTTGACGCTTTGGGAATTTATCGACAAATCGGCGATGAGGTGGGGGCGGCGACCGCTTTGTCGAATACCGGCATCGTGCATCAGCGGCTGGGGCAGTATCCACAGGCGCTGGATCATTTCGGTCAGGTTCTGGTGTTGCAAGAGCGGTTGGGCGATGTCCGGCAGCAGGCTCGGACGCTGGGGAATCTCGGAGTCATCTACGAGGAGTTGGGGCGTTATCCAGAGGCTTTGACGCACTACGGGCAGGCTTTGACGAAGTTCGAGCAGATCCGCGACCGGCTTGGCGAGGCTATCGCGCTGGCGAACATCGGCATTGTGCACCAGCGGCTGGGACAGTATCCACAGGCGCTGGATCACCAGAGGAAAGCGTTTGCGCTGCACCAGTCGCTCGGGGATCGGCAGGGTGAGGCGGCGGTGCTAGCGAACCTCGGGTACACGTACTGTCAGCTGGGGCGGACGACTGAGGCGTTTTCGCATCAGCAGCAGGCGCTGACCTTGGCGCGGCAGATCGGGGATACGGATCTGGAGAGTGAGATTCACAATGATCTCGGGGAGACGCATGCTGCGGCCGGGGCGCATATGGCGGCTTTGACCGAGTATCGGCATGCGCTGACAATGTCGATTGATACCGGGAATCGGCATCAGGAGGGGCGGGCTCATCGCGGGATCGCCCAGGCTCAGCATGCTGTTGGCGAGCATTATACGGCGCGGAAGCATTGGGAGGCTGCGCTGCGGTTGTATACGGAGTTGGGGGTGGCTGAGGCTGCTCGTTTGGGGGCGGAGCTGGCCGCGCTGGATCCTGATTGTCAGCCGAGTGGGGATCGGGTTCGCTGAGATCCGGTTTCCGCACCGGGTACTCCTGAAAAGAAGCGCTCGCCGCGCGGCAGCGCCACCCAGAGGGGATGAGGGGCCGTACCCCCTCCCACCGGTATGGCCTGCCCCGGAGGGAGAGGGCACGAAGGCGGGATGTGGGGTGCTTCGCGGATGGCCGCGAATGGGGAGTTCACCCTCGTCGTCGCTATTGGATTTGTGGGTGGGGGTGGGGGTTAATCCGTGGGGAGGTGGGCGGGGAAGCCGCCGGTTGCTATCGGGCCCCAGGTGGTGGGGGTGATGCGGATCAGGCTTTTTCCTTGTTTCCGCATGGCTTCCCGGTACTCGTCCCAGTCCGGGTGTTCGCCCGAGATGCTGCGGAAGTAGTCGACGAGGGGTTCGAGGGCTTCGGGGAGGTCGAGGACTTCCGCTTCGCCGTTCACCTGGACCCAGGGGTCGTCCCAGTCGTTGGACAGCACGCACAGGGACGCTTGGGGGTTGGTGCGGAGGTTGCGGACTTTGGCTCGCTGTGGGTATGTCGAGATCACCACTCGGCCTTCGGCGTCCACTCCGTATGTCACCGGGGACATTTGTGGGGTCCCGTCGGGTTTGTGGGTGACCAGAATCGTGCGGTGGCGGGGGCGGAGGAAGTCGAGCAGCTCGGCACGGTCCACTTTGGTGTTCGTCGCGATTCGTCGGGCCATGGCCGGAGGGTAGCGTGCGGGGGTGGCGAACGGACTGCGCGGCTGGTTGGTGCCGCAGCGCGATCAGGAGGTCGTGACCGACCCCGGGCAGCGCAAGGCGATCAAGATCGAACTGTGGATCGTCTTCCTCGTAACTCTCGGGATGTCGGGGCTGCGGAGCCTGTTGTCGCTGGTCGACTCGTTGCTGGCGCCGGCGCCGCTCAGCGACCAGAAGGTGGCGTTGAACGTCCCGCAGGCCACGGCGGACCTGATCGACCTCCTCAAACAGTTGCTCAACGCGGTACAGCTGGTGGCGTGGGGTGCGCTGGGTGTGTACCTGCTGTGGCGGGCGGGTCGAAGCCTGAAAGACGTGGGGCTCAAGTACTTCCGCAGCGACCCGTTGCGGGGTGTGGGGTTGGCGGCACTGATCGGGATCCCGGGGCTGGGGCTGTACCTGGTCGCGTACGCGCTGGGGGCGAGCCTGCAGGTCGTGCCCACGACGTTGACGGACACGTGGTGGCGGCCGATCGCGCTGACGTTGTCGGCGTTCGGCAACGCGTGGGCCGAGGAGACCCTGGTGATCGCGTACCTCATCACCCGGTTGCGGCAGCTGGGGTTCGGCGAGAACAAGTCGTTGCTGTTCTCCTCGGTCCTGCGCGGCAGTTACCACCTGTACCAGGGGTTCGGCGGGTTCGTCGGGAACATGGTGATGGGGCTGGTGTTCGGGCGGATCTGGCAGCGCACCACCAGGTTGTGGCCGATGGTCATCGCGCACACGCTGCTGGATGTCGTCGCGTTCGTCGGATATTCGTTGCTCAGCGGGGTTTCCTGGCTGCCTAAATGACGTTGTAGCGCATCCGCTGCATCATGTTCTCCGGGCCGGGCTCGATCCCGGACGAGGTGAACAGCCCGCCCATCTGCCCGGCGAGATCGGCCGGGTCCCAGCGTTTACCACCCGCCTTGATCTCCGCGACGGAGGTGTACGGCTGGAAGATCTCGACGCTGTCGCCCTGGACCCCGAACACTTTCCCGCTGATGTGCCCGGCGTCCGGCGAACACAGGAACGCCACCAGCGGGGCGACGTTGTCCGGGTCGAAGAAGTCGAAGCCGTCCTCCGCCTCGGCGACCGCGCTGAACAGCGGCTCGGTCATCCGGGTGCGGGCGGAGGGCGCGATGGCGTTGGAGGTCACGCCGAACCGGGCCATCTCGATCGACACGATCGTGGAGAACGCGGCGATCCCGGCCTTGGCGGCGCCATAGTTCGTCTGGCCGAAGTTGCCGAGCAGACCGGAAGTCGAGCTGGTGTGCACGATCCGGCCAGGGCGTTGCGCCGCGCGCCAGTACCGGCAGGCCGCGCGGGTGGGCGCGAAGTGGCCGCGGAGGTGGACCCGGACCACTGCGTCCCACTCCTCGTCGGTCATCTTCACCAGGGTCCGGTCGCGCAGGATGCCCGCGTTGTTGACCAGCGCGTCCAGGTGGCCGTACTCCTCGACGGCGCCGGTGACCAACCGGTCGGCGAAGTCGGTGTCGGCGACGTCCCCGGAGGCGACGACGGCTCGGCCGCCGGCGGCGATGATCTCGTCGGCCACGTCGTACGCCGGTGCCGGATCGAAGTCGGCGAGCACCACCGAAGCGCCCTGCCGCGCGCACTCCAGCGCCTCACCACGGCCGATGCCCCGCGCAGCACCGGTGACGATCACGACCTTGCCGTCCAGGATGCCCATGGCACCGACCCTACGGACTGTCGACCACCTGCGGCTTGACCGGCGCGCGATAACCCGCCCGGCCGACACTGTCGGTGACGAACTTCTGCCAGCTGCCGTCCGCGAGCATCGACCGCAGCGCCGCGGTCACCTGGCCCCGGCGCGGATCGCCCTTGTGCAGGCCGATGCCGTAGCGCTCGGTGGAGAACGGCTTGCCGACGAGCTTGAGCCGCTCGGGTTGTTCGGCGGCGTAACCGGCGAGGATCACGTCGTCGGTGGTGACCGCGTCGATGTCGCCCTTGAGCAGGGCGTCCACGCATTCGCGGTAGGAACCGTGCTGCTCCAACGTGACCGACGCCGCGTAGGTCGCCTGGACCTGCTGCGCCGGAGTGGACCCGGTGACCGAGCACAGCTGCCAGTCGCTGTCGTTCAACGACTCCGGCCCGTCAATGTCCGCGTTCGCCTTGCGTACCAACAGGCTCTGGCCCGCGACGAAGTACGGGCCGGCGAAGTCCACGTGCTGCTTGCGGGCGTCGGTGATCGAGTAGGTGGCCACGACCATGTCCACTTTGCTCTGCTCGAGCATGGCCTCGCGGTCGGCCGCCCGCGCCTCGACGAAGGTGATGTTCCGGCTGTCGGTACCCAGGCGCCCCGCCACGTACTTGGCCACGTCGACGTCCAGCCCGGTGTACCCGCCGTCCGGCCCGCGCATGCCCAGACCGGGCTGGTCGAACCGGATGCCGATGGTCAGCTTCGGCCCCACCGGCGCGCCGCTGCTCCCACAGCCGGCCACCAGCAGCACACACAAGACCGCTACTGCGCGTATCAAGGCCGCTCCCCGACTCCTGCCACCTGGATCCGACCGTACCGGCCGATCCGGGACGCAACAAACCGTGTGCATGTATATCGTCAGACGAAACGATTCGCTGTTTTCATACGGATGGACCGTATGTTTCGATGAGAAATCGCCTCGATAGGCGACGATTTACATATCCAGCCGGTAGCCTTCGAACCGTGACCGCGTACTCCGCAACAGACGTGACAGCCGAGGTCGAGCCGCAGGCGCAGCCCCGAGTCGACAGCGAGGTGGGCACGCTCCGTACCGTCCTGCTGCACCGCCCCGGGGCCGAGCTCAAGCGGCTCACCCCGCGCAACAACGACAAGCTGCTCTTCGACGGTATCCCGTGGGTGGACCGCGCGCAGGAGGAGCACGACCGGTTCGCTCAGGTCCTCACCGACCGGGGCGTCGAAGTGATGCTGCTCGCCGACGTGCTGGGCAAGGCGCTGGAGGACGGCCGCGCCCGCGCCACCGGTGTGCTGACCGCCGTGGACGAGCGCAGGCTGGGCTACGAGCTGGCCGACTCGCTGCGGTCGCATCTGTCCAGCGTGGACAGCAAGACCCTCGCGCACGTGCTGACCGCGGGCATGACGTTCGAGGAGCTGCCGGTCGCCGAGGGCGCCTCCCTGGTCCGCCGGATGCACGGGCCGCACGACTTCGCCATCGACCCGCTGCCGAACCTGTTGTTCAGCCGCGACTCGTCGGTCTGGATCGGTGACCGGGTCGCGATCGCCTCGCTCGCGATGCCCGCGCGGGTCCGCGAGACCTCCGTCCTCGACCTCGTTTACGCCTACCACCCGCGGTTCCGGCTGTCCGGCCGCGCGTACGGCGCGCACTCCGCTCCGGTCGAGGGCGGCGACGTGCTGCTGCTCGCGCCGGGCGTGCTGGCCATCGGTGTCGGCGAGCGCACCACCCCCGCGGGCGCGGAATCCCTTGCGCGGTCGGCATTCGCGGACGGGCTCGCGCACACCGTGCTGGCCGTGCCGATCGCCCAGGACCGCGCGACCATGCACCTGGACACCGTCTGCACGATGGTCGACAAGGACGCGGTCGTCATGTACCCGGCCGTCCGCGATTCCCTGATGGCGTACCCGATGCGGCCCGACGGTTCCGGCGGTGTCGCCGCTTCCGGGCCGGTGCCGTTCCTGACCGCCGCCGCCGAGGCGATGGGGATCGAGCGGCTGCGCGTGATCGACACCGGGCTGGACTCGGTGACCGCCGAACGCGAGCAGTGGGACGACGGCAACAACACGCTGGCCCTCGCGCCGGGCGTTGTCGTCGCGTACGAACGGAACGTGGAGACCAACGCGCGGCTGGAGGAGGCCGGCATCGAGGTGCTGCGGATCAGCGGGTCCGAGCTGGGCTCCGGCCGGGGCGGGCCGCGCTGCATGTCCTGCCCGATCAACCGCGATTCCCTGTAACCGGGACAAGGGCGGCGGCCCCGGGGACGGCTCGCCGCCCAAATGGTCCAGACCACTAGGGATGGACGGCGGATACCCAGGCTGACCTGCGCGGACTACCGTCATGCGCGGGAACGCGCCCAAACTCCGCCGTGGGCGCGCCTTGCCGCCAGCCCATCCGGCGGATCGTGCCAGCCTCTTTCCGCCGGAGGTGTCCCATGATCCGATTGCTTGCCCTGGGCGCCGTCACGCTCGCCGTGACGTCCTTGACCGTCCAGTCCGCCGCGGCCGCCGACCCGCCCTACAAGGACCCCAGTCTCCCGGTCGCCACCCGCGTCGCCGATCTGCTGTCGCGGATGACGCTGGACGAGAAGATCGGCCAGATGACCCAGGCCGAACGCCTCGCGCTGAACCCGCAGAGCGACCTGGCCACCTTCCGGATCGGCTCGGTGCTGTCCGGGGGCGGCTCCGCGCCGAGCCCGAACACCGCGCAGGCCTGGGCCGACATGTACGACAGCTTCCAGCGCACCACGTTGTCCACCCCGCTCGGCATTCCGATGATCTATGGCGTGGATGCCGTGCACGGGCACAACAATGTCCGTGGCGCCACCATCTTCCCGCACGACGTCGGCCTGGGCGCGACCCGCGATCCGGCCCTGGCCCAGCAGATCGGCCGGGCCACCGCCGAGGAGGTCACCGGCACCGGGATCAACTGGGACTTCGCGCCCTGCCTGTGTGTGGTCCGCAATGACCGCTGGGGCCGCAGCTACGAGTCCTTCGGTGAGATCCCAGGCATTCCGAGCGCGATGACCACGATCGTGACCGGGCTGCAGGGCAGCACGCTCGGCGCCGCACCGGCGTCGGTTCTGGCCACTGCCAAGCACTTCGTGGGTGACGGCGGCACGACCGGCGGGGACGACCAGGGCAACACCCAACTGTCCGAATCGGACCTCCGCGCCATCCACCTGCCACCGTTCACCGCGGCGGTGAACCGTGGCGCGGGCTCGGTGATGATCTCGTACAGCAGCTGGAACGGCGTGAAGATGCACAGCAACCGCCACCTGATCACCGACGTGCTCAAGGGCGAGCTGGGCTTCAGCGGGTTCGTCGTGTCCGACTGGGCCGGGATCGACCAGATCGACGGCCAGTCCGGGTTCTCCGCGGCCGACATCGACGCGAGCATCAACGCGGGTATCGACATGGTCATGGTGCCGACGGACTACAAGCGGTTCATCAGCATGCTGCGCACCGAGGTGAACAGCGGCCGGATCTCCCGCGCGCGGATCGACGACGCCAACCGCCGCATCCTGACCAAGAAGTTCCAGCTGGGCCTGTTCGAGCACCCGTTCACCAACCGGTCGTTCACGCCGACGGTCGGTTCGGCCGCGCACCGCGCGATCGCCCGCCAGGCCGTCCGGGAGTCGCAGGTCCTGCTGAAGAACACCGGCAACATCCTGCCGCTTGCCAAGTCCGCCAAGGTGTTCGTGGCCGGCAAGAACGCCGACGACATCGGCAACCAGAGCGGCGGGTGGACGATCAGCTGGCAGGGCGCCAGCGGCAACACCACCCCGGGAACCACGATCCTGCAAGGCATCCGCACCACGGTGGGTGCGGGCGGTGGCTCGGTCACGTTCAACCGCACCGGAACCGGGATCAACAACACCTACAAGGCCGCCATCGCGGTGGTCGGCGAGACCCCGTACGCCGAGGGCGCCGGTGACCGGCCCAACGGAATGGGCCT